>DASZYU010000370.1:0-24023 GCA_035545215.1 Puia sp. | reverse complement strand
GGGCGCCGACGAAGTCGGCGCCCATTTTTTTATGTGTAATCGATTAATTCACAATGATTTACTATCGACATTTTTTTAAAAAATACCCAAAAGCGGGTATTGTTGTATAGAATTGTTTTACTACCTTTACAACGGTTTTTCATAGGATATTGGATTTTAAAAACGGGGCTGGATGTCTATCCGGGCCCCTTTTGTATTTTTGCCGGTACCCCCACTCCGCAGATCCCGTTTGTATCCCGGGCGCCGACCCTATACGCGCGTTAACAGACCCCGGGGGCTATTCCACAGGCGTCCCGCCCTATTCACCAGCCGATTGCCCTTCATTCCCCCCCTGCGTCCCGCCCATATCCGGCGTCGATCGCTCCTGTCTCCCGCCCATGTCCGGCGTCCCGCCCATATCCGGCGTCGCAAAATGCCGATAGATGATCTTCGCCTTCGCTTTTCCCACCGCGGCAGCCAGTTCCTCTTCGGTTAGCTGGCGGATCCTGTTGACGGAACGGAACTGTTTGAGCAATTGATCGGCCGTCCGCTTGCCGATGCCTTCGATCTTTTCCAACTGATTGGTGAAGGTCCCCTTGCTTCTCTTCTTCCGGTGAAAAGTGATGCCGAAACGGTGGACCTCATCGCGGATCCTCCGGATCAGCTGAAGACTGTCGCTGTTATAGGGCAGCCGGACCGATTCGGTGTCCCCTGGAAAGAACAGTTCCTCTTCGTTCTTGGCCAGTCCCACGACCGTCATCATGCCGGCGAGTCCAAGCTCCGTGATGCTTTCCATAGCAGCGCCCAGCTGCCCTTTCCCGCCGTCGATGATCACCAGTTGCGGCAGCGACTGCCCCTCCTCCATCAACCGTTTGTACCTTCGGTGGACCACTTCCTTCATCGTCGCGAAATCATTGATGCCTTGGACCGTCCTCACGTTGAAGTGGCGGTAGTCTTTCTTGCTTTCGACGCCGTCGCGGAAGCAAACCATCGCCGACACCGGGTAACTGCCCTGGAAATTCGAGTTGTCGAAACATTCGATGTGCACGGGCAGTTCGGACAGCTGCAGGTCCTCCATCAGCTGGCCCAATACCTGCCGGCGCTCGTCCGCGGTCTTCCCTTCCAGCTGGAGCATTTTTTTACGGCGCAGCTCTTCCCGGAAATATTGTACGTTCTTTTCCGATAGCTCCAGTAGCTTTTTCTTATCCCCGCCTTTCGGCACGGTCTGAACGATCCCCTCCTCCGGAAATTCGATCGCGAATGGCAAAATAAGCTCAGGTGCCCGGCTGTTAAAGGTTTCCCGCAACTGGGCTGCAGCGAACGACAACACTTCCTCATCGGACTCCTCCAGGTGCGTTTCCACCGGAGTCGTATGCGTCTGTACGATCGTTCCATTCTCCACCATCAGGTAGTTGATATACGCCAGATCGCCGTCCCTCGCGATCGAGAAGACGTCCAGGTGGTTCAGATGCCGGCTGACTACGACCGATCTGGATTCATAATTTTCCAGGTGCTCGATCTTCTTCCGGAAGAGTTCGGCCTTTTCAAAATCCATCTTTTCCGCCAGTTCACGCATGGTTTTCCTGTACTCCTGCAACAAAGGACCCAACTGGCCTTTCAGGATGTTTTTCAGCTGAAGCAGACCGGCGGAATAGTCTTCGGTAGTTTGTAAACCTTCACACGGCCCCTTACAGTTGCCGAGGTGATATTCGAGACAAACTTTGTATTTCCCCTTCCGGATCTGGGATTCGGACAGGTTCAACTGGCAGGTCCGCAACTGGATATTGCTTTTCACGAGGTCCAGCATCTCGCGTACACGGCCAACCGACGTAAACGGCCCAAGGTATTCCGAGCCGTCGCCGATCTTGCGCCGCGTCAGGAAAACGCGTGGAAACGGCTCGTTTTTGATCACGATATAAGGATAGCTCTTGTCGTCCTTGAGATTGATGTTGAACCTGGGCTGGAACTGCTTGATCAACGAGTTCTCCAGCAGGAACGCGTCCTGTTCCGACCCGACGATGGTGAATTCGATGCGGCGGATGCGCTGGACCAGCTCGTACGTCTTGTAGCTCGTGAGCGTCTTGCTGAAATACGAACTGACCCTTTTCCGGAGACTCTTCGCCTTGCCGACATAGATGAGCTCGTCCTTATCTCCAAAGTACTTGTAAATCCCCGGGCTGAGGGGAATCGTGCCGGCTATTTCGCTGAATTGTTCGGCTGTCATGATTATTCATCCTCCTGTTCGCTTCCCCAGACGACCTTCAACTGCTGTTCATCGGCTTGCTGGCCCTTCACCCGGGTAAGCGTGACGATCTGGAAGCCGACCTTCGATTTCCAGAGCATTTTCCGAAGGATAACGCTGTCGCCTGCCCTGCGGTTCTGTTCTATATAAATGGTGCGCACTTCCTGAGCCGTGCGACCGGGTGTCGTGAGCACGTCCACGCGCTGCACCTCGGAGCCCGGGTCCCGCGGGGAATAGGTAAAGGTGACCGACCGGGTGGCTTTGTCGGAAAAGGACGTCTCGGTAAAGTGTCGCTCCCAATGGCTGTCCCTGATGGGGGGCGGAAGGAATTGGAGCGCGAGCGAATTGAATTCCGGGACGCTGATAAAGCTGGAGTCGGTCCGGCCCTTGTGCGTTACATACTTGATGAGCGCCGTCGGAGTGGAATCCACGCTGAGGATCTCCGCCTCCAGATAGTCGGTTACCGGGAAAAAAGGGTTGGAAACGTCGGCGGAATCCTGTTGCACCGGCGCCGCGGATTGTTCCGAATGGCCGCAGGCGCCGAAAAGAATGCCCCCGGCAAATAAGAACGCGAGATACTTCATGGCGCAAAAATAACGAATCTGCGACGGCCCGCAGCAGGGCGCCCGCACCGCTATCCGTTAGGGCAGCGGCTTAACGATCCCGATTCGGATGCCATAGCTTTTCAGGTTCTCCGAGAAGGGGTATTGATCTCCCGTGACCGGATATTTCGACATGTAAGAGGAAAGAAACTGGTAACGGAACTCAGGTCCCACCTGCCAGCGGACGTTACCCATGCGGTAAGTAAGGAAGGCCTCGACGCCGCCGCTGATGTTCCACTTCCGGAACATGGCAGGCTGCCTGTTGTATTCGGTATAGTCCTCGGTTGGCATATAAGCGCTCGTGCTCAGCAGATAACTCGGCTGAACCGTCGCTCCGACATGAAGTTGCAGCCGTTCGTTGCCCAGGACGCGGAGCTCGAATCCGATGGGCGCCGACAACTGGTAATAGTCGTTGTCGAGCGTGACTACCGTCTTCGTCGGAACAGCGCTGTTCGGATTGCTCATCCGGGCGCGGTTCATCTGCGCCGAATCCATGGTCCAGCCCAGTTGCGTGAGATAAGCCGCATTCTGCGAGTTGTTGATCGTATATGTGCCTATCTGGTAGCGGATGAAATTGAACTGCAGGCCGGCCTTGATCGAAAGATTGCGTGTCAGGCGATACAGGATGCTTCCTCCAACTTCGAAACCCAGGCCGGGCGAGGGATTCAGCCTGCCGGTATTGGCCATTCCGAACTTTTCCATCTGCGGATCGACACCGTTCAACGTCCGGTAATTGAGGGTAGGCGCCAACGATAGCTGCAAAAACGTCCTTCCGCGTTTCGGGGAAGGCGGCAGGATACTCATTGCATAATCGCGTAGCCAGTTGATCCGTTGGATATCGTCCGCCTCGGCGATGGCTGCGGCGTCGGCTTTCGCCGCGGTTCCCGAACCGTTGCTGACGTCTTTGCCGGTGACCATTCCCGCGCCGGCGCGTGTATCCTCCAGTTGACCGGAAGACCGGGTTGCCGCACGGTTGGGCCGCGAAGAAGCGGGTTCGGTATTCCCGGTAACGCCCGCCAGGGCCTCGTTCCGCGCGTCATCGCCTTCCTCCTTCACTGCCGTTTCTCCGGCGAGCTCGCGGTGCAGTCCCGGAACTTCACCCGCACTCCTGGTTACGTCCTGCGCCTGATTGTGGTCTGCGGCTACGCGCCACTGTTCGGCAAGCGCATTCCTCGTTTCGACGACCGGCAGGTCGGGCGCGTGCTCGGGCAGCCGAACGACGCGGCTGAGCCATTCGGAAAGGTCGGACTGATCCAGCACAGGGTTGCTGATGGTGATATCGATGCCTTTATATGCGGGGTCCTGTTCCGTATTCGTGTTCCCCGCGCCGGCTGCCGCATGGATCGCCGGGGATGCCGCAACATGATAGGCTGTCAGTGGTGTATGAGGGACGTTCGCGGAAGCGGATGTTTTGGGAACATCGGCGACCGAACCCGCGGCAGCAGCGATCTTGCGGGCGGCGGTCGGATGGTTCGGCGGAGCGATCAACTCTTTGCCCGCCATGAACAGGATGCCCGTGACCAGCACAGCCATGCTGCCGATGAACCATTTTCTTTTTGTGTGTAACGAGTTGTGAACACCTTTCCATACGTTCTCGGAGGGGTACATCTTGTATTGTTCTGTCTTGTCCCTGATCAGTTGCTCAAATTCGTCACTATAGAAATTGCTCTCCTTCATTTGTCAATCAGTTGTTTTGCTGCTTTTCATAGAAAGGATTTAGCGGACAGCGACCAGCCACTCGGCTTTCTCTCTCGGCTTGGTCAGGATCTTCTTCCGGATCAGTATCTCTTCCAGCATCTGTTTGGCCCTTGTATATTGCGAGCGACTCGTACTTTCTTCGATGTCCAGCATCTCGGCGATCTCTTTGTGAGAATACCCTTCGATCGCATACAGGTTGAGCACGGTGCGATATCCGATCGGCAGGACGCGTATGCACTCTACTATCTGTTTCGCCTGTACGATGGACGGGACGGACTCTTCGCGCACCTGCACGCCATGCGCATGAACGATGTCCAGGCTTTCGTTGAACCGCTTGTTCTTTTTTAGGTTGTTGATACAGGTATGAACAATGATACGCCTGATCCAACCTTCGAAGGCACCTTTATTCTGAAACGTGTGCATCTGGGAGAACACCTTGATGAAGCCCTCCTGCAACATGTCCTCTGCGTCTTCCCTGTTGTGGGCGAAACGGTAACAGACGGCAAGCATTTTCGGGCTGTACCGGTTATACAGCTCACGTTGGGCAGCCGCCTCATTTTTTGAACAGCCTTGAAGAATGGCTTCTTCGGTCATACGAACCGCGGTTGGTTGCCATGTAATTTAGACAATTTTAATGAGGTAAAGCTGCGTACCGTCAAAAAAATCAGGGGCGGATTTCGGCTGAAATCCGCCCCCGGGCAGGCTCCCCGCGGTGGACGTACTTCGCAGGTCGGCGGCGTCAGATCAGGACATCACCGGTCATCTCCGGTGGTATTTCTAAACCCATCATTGTGAGGATGGTAGGCGCCAGGTCTCCCAGTTTCCCGGACCGGATGCTTCCCTTCCAGTCCCGGTCGATTATGAAGAAAGGTACCGGGTTCATCGTGTGGGCGGTGTTGGGGGTGCCGTCAGGGTTGATCATATAATCGGCGTTGCCGTGGTCGGCCGTCAAAAAAACAGTATAGCCGCTCTCCAACGCCGCCGAAACGACCCTTTCGACGCACCGGTCCACGGTCTCGGCAGCCTTGATAGCCGCTTCCCAGACACCCGTATGGCCGACCATGTCCGCATTGGCGTAATTCAGACAGATAAAGTCCGCTGTCCGGTTGCGGAGCTCGGGGACGATGGCATCCGTCAGTTCCGCCGCGCTCATTTCCGGCTTCAGGTCATAAGTCGCCACCTTTGGAGAAGGCACCATGATCCTTTTTTCTCCTTCGAACGGCGTTTCACGTCCGCCGCTGAAAAAGAAGCTGACATGCGGGTATTTTTCGGTTTCGGCGATGCGGATCTGTTTCAGCCCGTGACGGGCGATGATCTCTCCGAGCGTATTCTTGAGATCGTCGTTCGCGAACAGGATATCCACCCCTTTGAACCGGGCATCGTATTGGGTCATGGTCGTGACATGCAACGCCAACTTCCTCATTCCCTGTTCCGGCAGGTCCTGCTGCGTCAATACCTCGGTGATCTCCCGGCACCTGTCGGTCCGGAAGTTGAAACAGATCGCATAATCGCCGTCCTTCAGCGTCGCCAACGGCTGCTGATCGCTGCCGACGACAACCGTCGGTTTAATGAATTCATCGGTGACGCCCGCAGCGTACGAACGTTCGACCGCCGCCAACGCATCGGTAGCTTTTTCGCCTTCACCTTTGACCATCGCATCGTAGGCCAGCCTGACCCTTTCCCATCGCTTGTCCCTGTCCATCGCATAGTACCGCCCGCTGACACTGGCGATCTTTCCGGTGGTCGCATTCAGGTGTTCCTGCAGCTCGCGAATGAAGCCCAGACCGCTCTTCGGGTCTGTGTCCCTGCCGTCGGTGAACGCGTGGATATAGACCTCGGTCAGGCCCTCCCGGAGACAGGCGTCCACCATCGCTTTCAGGTGCCGGATATGACTGTGTACCCCTCCGTCGCTGACCAACCCCAGCAGGTGCAGCGGCCTGCCGTCCTTTTTCGCGCCTCGGATGGCGGAAACCAGGGCCGGGTTTTGGTAGAAAGACCCACTCTTGATGGCGAGATTGATGCGTTGCAATTCCTGGTTGACGATGCGGCCGGCCCCGAGGTTCAGATGACCGACCTCGGAGTTCCCCATCTGGCCCTCCGGTAACCCCACGTCTTCTCCGTAGGTAACCAGCGTAGTATGGGGATATCGCTCGTAAAGCGAACTGACGAAGGGCACCCGGGCATGCCGGATGGCATCCGACGCCGGCTCCTTTCCAAGGCCCCAGCCGTCCATAATGACGAGTATGACTTTTTTGTGAGTTGGCATGATGGCGGCAAATTTAATGCATTTATCGTCCTCCAGGCGAGGACGGAGCGCTAACATTTGCTCGCCCGGCCGGCGCTTCGACCCCCGGTTTGAGGTATTTTAATGTCTAATTGACAGTTTGGCATATTTTTGGGATAGGTGAGGGCGACTAATATTCTATTAACATGAAACGCGTACTCGGGTTGGCGGTGCTCATGGTCTCGCTTGTCCTGGTTTCTTACCGCCCATTGTATACGCTCGATGACATTACCTACGCCATTCGCGCCGGCAATGTCGGTGAATTATCGAGATACCTGGACAACAGGGTCGATATCTCCCTTCCGGACAAAAGCGACACGTATAGCAAGATACAGGCTGAGATGATCATCCGGGATTTCTTCTCTACCAACGGTGTTCAAAATTTTACGATCAAACACAAGGGGAACAATGGCGGTGGCTCGGAGTTCTGCGTGGGTGTTCTCCAGACGCGAAACGGCGACTACCGGACCACCCTTTTCGTCAAGCAAAAGGGCGACAAACAGCTTCTTCAGGAGATCCGCTTTCAGAACCAGTAACAGCGTCATGCGCTTTTTCGATGCTCCGCCGGGCGCATATCGCTCACCCGACACGAACCGAATTTCGTAGCGCCGCAAATGGTTTCGTAGCGCCGCGAGTTGCTCCGTTGGTGTTGCGGACCGAATTTCGTGGCACAACGAATCGAATTTCACTCTGCTGCAATTCGAATTTCGTAATTTTGCCGCATGTCGACTTTTGACGACCAGCTGCATTCCCTTATTCGCAATGCTTTACAGGAGGATATCGGCGACGGAGACCACACTACTCTGTCCTGTATCCCCGCCGATGCCCGCGGCAAGGCCATTCTTCATATCAAACAGGATGGCATCCTGGCCGGCATGGAAATAGCCGAAAAGATCCTGAAATACAAAGAGCCTTCCGCGAGGTTCACCGCCTACAAACACGACGGGGACCGGATGCGTGACGGAGAAGAGGCCTTTATCGCCGAAGCGACCATTCACACCATCCTGCAATGCGAACGGCTTATCCTCAACTGTATGCAACGCATGAGCGGCATCGCCACGTTGACCAGTCAATACGTGGACCGTCTCCGGAAATACAAGACACGTGTGCTGGATACGCGAAAGACCACGCCCAATTTCCGCCTGCTGGAAAAAGAAGCCGTCCGTATCGGCGGCGGCCTCAACCATCGCTTTGGCCTGTACGACATGATCCTGCTGAAGGATAACCATATCGATTATGCGGGCAGCATCGAGGCGGCGATAGAAAAGGCCAATACGTACCGGCAGGCGCGTAAACCGCAGCTCAAGATAGAGGTCGAAACGCGGTCGCTCGATGAGGTCCGCCGGGTCCTTGCCATCGGTAAGGTAGACCGGATCATGCTCGACAATTTCACGCCGCGCCGGTTGCAGGAAGCGCTTTCGCTGATCGGTGACCGGTTCGAAACGGAAGCCAGCGGCGGCATCCACCTGGGCAATATAGAGGATTACGCGCGGACCGGCGTGGACTATATCAGCGTGGGCGCGCTGATCCATCAGGCGCAAAGCCTCGATCTCAGTTTAAAAGCGGTAAACAAATAGTATGGCCAGCAAAAAATCCAACGGCAACGGCATTGTCTACTCCACTGATCCCGGCTTCCGGGTAGAGCACGACGATCCGAACATTGAAACGCTTCCTCCGGCGCAACAAAGGCTCCGGGTCCGGCTCGACACGAAACAACGCGCCGGCAAGGCGGTTACCCTGGTCGAGGGATTTGTGGGCACCGCGGAAGATCTCGAATCGCTGGGACGCCGGTTGAAGACGCATTGCGGGACCGGCGGTTCGGCAAAGGATGCCGGGGTCATCATCCAGGGCGACCAGCGCGACAAGGTCATGCAATGGTTGAAGGCCCACGGTTATTCATCCACCAAACGAAGCTGATCTTGCTGTTCAGGTTATACGTCGCCGCTTGTGCCGTCAATGCCGTGGTAACCGTGGCGGCCTTCATCGTTTATGTCAGGACGCGCCTGGCCGATCGTTCTGAGCCCTCTCCGCCGGATGAAGCCGCGCACGCGCGCAGGCTGGCGATGCTCGACCGCAAAGAAAGTTTTTACCAGGCGTTGCATTTCATTACGCTGGCTTTGTTCGTGCTGTTCGGCGTACTCATCCTCGTCCAGCTGTCTTCGCGGCTGAACCATCCGATGCTCACCTGACGCTTACTGCCGGATAAAGGCTCTGGTCTCGCGGAAGCCCTCGCCCGACACCTCGATCAGATAGTTGCCCGCCGGGAAGCGACCGACGTCGATCGACTGGTTGAAAGGCGCCGCTGCTTTTTGGAACAGCCATTCCTCCAGCACTTTTCCCGAAAAGTCCATGATCCGCATCCTCCCGGTGCCGTAGAACCCGTTCCTCCATTCGACGAACAAGGTGCTCGTAGCGGGATTCGGGCTTACATGCAGACCTTCCCCGACGGCCGATAGCGTGACCTCGTCGATGATGGAATAGGCCGTCTTGCCGTCGCGGTCCACCTGAGCCAATCGATAAAAGTTATGTCCGGACATCGGGTGGTCGTCGACAGCGGAATAGGCATGACCGTTCATCGCATCGGCGGCGGCATCGACAGTATCGATCCCCGTGAACAATTGTCCTCCCGATGACCGTTCGACGATAAAATACCGGTTGTTCTCTTCGAAAGCGGTATTCCACGCAAGATCGACGCGCGACCCGCCGGGATCTGCTTCCGCGGTAAACGAGGTCAGCCGAACGGGTAGGGGCACGGGCGTGGAAAAGCGGTCCCGCGTATATTGCAGCATCCATTGATAGATGTTCAGACCATTGTGCATCGGGCTGTCCGGGTTGTACGTCTGATTCCAGCCCCCGTGACCGGAAACGTTGTAGATCGTGTCCAGCGCGGGCGGGTCGATCCGCGGTGTAACGGCGTTGATCTCGTTGATGGCGTCGACCGTTCCGGAGGACGGTTCCACGGGGTCATTGAGATTGGCGGCGGCGAAGACCGGTAGGTTCGCGGCAGCAATGATCTTTGCTCCCGCTACGCCGTACCAGAACACTCCGGCCGCAACGGGCACGGCGGCGGCCAGCAGGCTCGCATGTCCTTTTTCGCCCGCGTAACCCCAGGTCGCCGACCCACCCATGCTCATTCCCGTGAGATAGATGCGCCCGGTGTCGACCCGGTAATGCGAAACGGCATATTCGATCACATAGCTCACGTCGCTGTCGGTCGGGGCCGCGATGAATTGAGGAGAGATCACGATGAAGGAAAATGTCTGGCCGTTGACCGTAAAGCTCGAAGGGAATTTACCCTGGTTGATCACCTGCGGCACGCCATGACGAAGGACCAGCGGAAGATCGGACCCTCCATTGCCTACCTCGCCCGAGCCGTGGAGGAACACGATCAACGGGTAGGTGTTGTTGCCGGACGAATACCCCGCGGGCAAATACTCATAGAACCCGTTGCTGTTCGGTCCTGTGGAAATGTTTCTCGGTGTGTGCACCTGGGCGGGCGCTAGCGCCGCCAAAAACATAAAGCCCGGGAGATATAGCATCGCCCGGACGAGAAAGCCGTAGACTTTACCCATCGCTGAATCATTGAAGTGGTTTAACTGTTCATTGCCGTTTATGCTAGAGTTTTTCGAAAGGCTTTGTGGCGAGCGTGTCTTTGTCGAGCACCTGTATGAAATAATCGCCCTTTTCGAGATCGCCGATCCTGATGGACCGGTGCCATGTGCGGCTTTGCTTTTGGAAGACCCAGGTCCGGAGGGTCCTTCCCTGTATATCGATGATCCTCACCTGCACATTGCCCGCGCTCGAATCGGAAAGGTCCAGGTTCAATACGCTGACGGACGGGTTGGGGCTGATCCGTAATCCCGCCGCAGCCGCAGGCGGCGCCGGCACGGCCACCTGCCTGATCCCCGAAAAGCTGACCTGATCGTTTGCATCCACCTGTTCGATGCGGTAGTAGTTCGTTCCCAGGGGCGGGTGGGTGTCCACGTCGTTGTAAAAATGTCCGGCTGCCGGATCGGCGCCTGTCCGGACCGTATCGATGACGGCAAAGGTGCGACCGTCATCGGAGCGCTGTACCAGGTAATACGGTTTGTTCTGACCGGCAGTCGCCGTCCACGACAGCGCCACTTCTTGTTGCCGGGCGACATACGTCGCGAAAAACGAAGAGAGTTGTGAGGGCGGCGGGGGCTCCGCCGGAGCCGTCGAGTCGCCCGGATTCCGGCTGTACTGCAACATCCACTGGTAAGCATTCAGCCCTTTGTGCAGGTCCATTGCCGGATCGTAGGTCTGCGTCCACGCGTCATGCCCCGTGGCGTCGTAGATCGTATCCAGCGCTCTCGGGCGAATGGAAGGGATGATCCCGTTGATCAGACCGATCGCCTGAACGGTCTCCGTGCAGGGTATGGTAGAATCGTACTGGTTAGCCGCGGCAAATATCGCCAGGTTGGCAGAAGCCATGATCTGCGCGCCGGTTTCCCCGCTCCACAATCGCCCCGCGGAGATCGGCATGATCGCAGCGAGCCGGCGCGCCCTTTGCTCGCTCGCCGAAGCATAATACCAGACGGCATTCCCGCCGGAGCTGAGGCCCGTCATGTAAACGCGGCCGGTGTCGACATTGTAATGCGACAAAGCATAGCCGACCAATGAGTCCAGATCGCTGAGCGAAGGAACGGCCTTATACTCGGGGAGAATGACGATGAACCGGAAGGTCTGGGCTTTGACGGTAAAACTGTCGGGCCATTGTCCTTCTTTCATCAACCGCCCGGGACCGTTCTTGAGGACATACACCAACTGCGATGAATCCCCGTTGCCGAAATCTCCCGAACCGTTGAAGAAGAACAGTAACGGCCAGTGCTGTTTGCCTTTCGCCTGATAGCCCTCCGGAAGCCACTCGTAAAAACCGGGATTGTTGACCGTGACGGCAATATGCCGCTGGGTAAGGGTTTGGGCCCCTGCCTGCAACATAGCTGGGAGAAGACAGCAGACAAAAATGTTTCCCCTGAGCAAAAATGTTTGTCTCATACAATAGAGTGAATGGATTCGAATAGGACTATCCGGCCTATCGTTTGATAAAGGGCCTGATAACCTGATTATTCTTGTCAATAACCTGGATGAAATAACTGCCCGGTGACAGGTTGCCGACATCGATCGTTTGCATCCAGAGCTCATCCTGTTTTTGATACACGAACACGGCCAGTGCTCTACCCGATACATCCAGCAATCTTACCTTCACATCGCCCGTGACGGGAGTGGTCAGGTACAGATGCAATTGCCCGCTGGCGGGGTTGGGGCTGATGCTGAAATCCTGCGGATAGGCCGCCGGAACGATGACCTTTCGGATCTCCGGGTAAGTGCTGTCGTTATCCATGCCCACCTGCAGCAGACGATAATAGTTGTCCCCGAGGCCGGGCGTCTCGTCGATGGCCGAATAGTAGTGACCGTGTATGGCTTCCGGAGCGGCGCTCACCGTATCGATATTGATGAATTCGTTGCCGTCGCGCGACCGCTGTACGACAAAATAGCGGTTGTTCGCCTCCGACATCGTAGCCCATGACAGACCTACTTTGGGCTGCCAGGAGAGCAGAACCGCGCTAAAGGTCGACAGTTGCACGGCCGGTGTGGATGGCGGCGGCGCCGAAGGCGGTGGCACGGCGGGTACGGTCGGCGGCGCGGTAGATGGCGGCGGTGTCGTCGGGGGTGTAGACGGCGGTCCAACCGGCGGTGGCGGCGTCACCGGCGGCGTGGTGGTGTCGGGCGGCGTCACGGGTGGCGGCGGCGTCGTCGGCGGTTTGGTCGTATCGGGCGGCGTCACGGGCGGCGGCGGCGTTGTCGGCGGTTTGGTCGTATCGGGCGGCGTCACCGGCGGCGGAGGCGTTGTCGGCTTCGACGTATCGGGCGGCGTCACGGGTGGCGGCGGCGGCGTCGGCGGCGTGGTCGTATCGGGTGGCGTCACGGGTGGCGGCGTCGTCGGCGGCGGCGGAGGCGTGGTAGTGTCGGGCGGCGTCACGGGTGGCGGCGTCGTCGTCGGCGGTTTGGTCGTATCGGGCGGCGTTACCGGCGGCTGGGTCGTATCCGGCGGGTTGGGTTGCGTGGTATCCGGCGGAGTTGGTTTGGTCGTATCCGGCGGGTTGGGTTGCGTGGTATCCGGCGGCACCGGTTTGGTCGTGTCCGGCGGAGTTGGTTTGGTCGTGTCGGGTGGCGGGGTAATGTCGCCGGAGTCGCGGCTATACTGCAACATCCACTGGTAGACGTTCATCCCGTTGTGCAGATTCATATTCGGATCGCAGGTCTCCGTCCACGCATCATGACCCCAGGCGTCCCATATCGTGTCCAGCGCCTTATAGGTCATCGCGGGTTTGTAAGCATTGATCAGACCGATGGCCTGTATCGTATTCGTATCCACGATCGTGGAATCGTACCGGTTGGCCGCGGCAAAAATGGCCATATTGCTCTGCTGATAGACAGACGCCCCATACGAGCCGGCCCAGAAATAGCCTGCCGACATGGGAACGATAGCCGCCAACCGGCGGGCTCGGTCCAGGCTCGCGGAAGAATACCACCAGACGGCATTGCCGCCCGAACTCAGACCGACCAGGTAGACGCGTCCCAGGTCGACATTGTAATGGGTGATAGCGTAATCGACCATCGTGTCCAGGTCACCCAGCGCGGGGACGTTCCGCCATTCGGGCATGAAGACGATAAACCGGAAGGTTTTGCCTTTGACGGTGAAGCTGTCGGGCCAGGCTCCCTGGTTCATAAGGCGGCCGGGCCCATTCTTGAGAACATATCTCAGTTGGGTCGAATCGCCATTGCCAAAATCACCCGAACCATTCAAAAAGATCAGCAACGGCCATTTTTGCTTTCCCGAAGGCTGATAGCCCTGGGGGAGCCATTCAAAGAAACCGGGGTTGTTGTTACAGGTGGCTATGTACCTGGGCGTCAACGTTTGCGCTCCCGATTGCCCCGCAAACGCGAGAAAACCACACACCAATACCAATCCCCTGAGAAAACAGGTAAAAGTTTTTCTCATAACGTACCAGATAAGAAAATTCGAGACAACGGTTCACTATACGGATTGTGCGATCCGGGGAGGAGGTACAAGGCTGATAAAAGGAAATCAGAAAAAAGATCCCGAAAGGAGGGAGTAATAATGGTGTAAGAGCAATATGTATGCCATTCGGAGAATGTCGTACCGGCGCGGCTTGCCGGGCCGTGGCCACCGAACATCGCACCGGGGCTTGCCGGCTTTTGGCCCCCGAATGTCGTACCGGCGCGGCTTGCCGGGCCGTGGCCACCGGATACCGTCTACTGGCCCTGCGCGAGCGAATAAGCCTTTTTGCCTCCCCAGGCATTCAGCAACTCCGACGAACAGATCTTGAAGTCGCCGCTCAGACTGATGTACAAACCCAATATGTCCTGCTGGTTAAGCGGCAACCCGTCGATGCTTTCAAAACGGACATTGTACTGATTCACGAGGTTGGTATATATGGAGCCCGTCGGCCATACCTGGGTTCCCCGGTTGCTGATATTGATGAGATTGAACTTGACGCCGGCATGCCGCTGGCACTTTTTGGCGATGAACTCTGGTTGACCGGAGCTCTCGATGAACAGGTCGACACCGACGATGTCCTCCTGCAATTTTTCTTCCGAGACCATCATCTCGTTGCGCGACAGGCGGAATGCCGTCTGCGTCACCGGTGCATTCGGCAACAACGGTTTGGCCATGTGTTGCGGCGTCTTGCCAAAATGGCGGATGATGGCTTCGGCAAAATCCGTGGTATTCATCGCTGGCGTGGCCTTGTCGCCGAAATCGCCGGTGTGAATGCCCTGTTCCAGCGTGTAAAGGAGCGCATTTTCGATCACCGCTGCGTTTTCCATGAGTCCGAGATGACGCAGCATCGCAACGCCGCTGAGCAGCAGCGCCGTTGGATTGGCGATATTCTTCCCCGCTATGTCCGGCGCCGTCCCATGCACCGCTTCGAAGATGGCGATATGGTCGCCGATATTCGCCGAAGGCGCGAAACCGAGCCCGCCCACCAGCCCTGCGCACAGATCGGAAATGATGTCCCCCTGCAGATTGGTGAGCACCACGACGTCGAAATCCTGCGGGCGGGTCACCAGTTTCATGGCCAGATCGTCCACGATGATATCGTCCGCCTTCAGCTCGGGATAGTCTTTGGCCACCTGCTGGAAACATTCCAGGAAAAGACCATCCGTCAGCTTCATGATATTGGCCTTGTGACCGCAGGTGATCCGCCGCGCCCCGTTCTTTTTCGCCATCTCGAAAGCATATTGAATGACCTGCAGACTGCCCGGGCGCGTAATAAAGCGACGGCTGAGCGCGACGTCCTGTGTCAGCATGTGCTCGATGCCTCCATAGGTATCCTCGATGTTTTCCCGGACGATCGTAATATCGATTGGGATACCCGCCTTTGAAAATACGGTATCCACCCCGTGAAGGGTCTGAAAGACCCTTTTGTTCGCATACGTGTTCCATGTCTTGCGTGCAGTGACGTTTACACTTTTCACTCCTTTTCCCTTGGGGGTCTCCATCGGACCTTTGAACAGGATGCCCAGGTCTTCGATCGTCAGCTTTGCTTCCGGCGTCATGCCATTGGAAAAGCCTTTGTCGAATACCCATTTACCCATGTCCACGAGTGTATACTCGAGCGGCACCTTGCCTGCATTGAATATCCTCAGGACGGCATCCATGATCTCGGGGCCGATTCCATCTCCTTTGGCAACTGCGATTTTCATATAGTGATTTTTTAACTTCTGGCATCGTCTGCGCGACGAGGACTCAAAATTAGGCCAGATTTTTCGGCAACGCCTGCCTTATTTTGATTAACTTTAACCGGACGAAGGCCACTTCCCGTCCCCCGCCGCAGTCCGGTCTTCGGCAAATAAAACGAAAAACTTTGGTTGATGGCAAACAAGATATCAGAAGGTATGGAGGTGAGCGTTGAGACCTTTTATCAACCGGATTATTCCAACCCCATATCCGGCGAATACATGTTTGCCTACCGGATAACCATCGAGAACCACAACAACTTTTCCGTAAAATTACACCGCAGGCATTGGCATATCTTCGACAGCAACGGCAGCTACCGCGAAGTCGAGGGCGAGGGAGTCGTCGGCGTGCAGCCGATTCTCCAGCCTGGTGAGCGTTACCAGTACGTCAGCGGCTGCAACCTGCGCACCGAAATGGGCAAGATGTACGGTTCGTACACGATGGAAAATCTCCACAACAAAAACACCTTTGAAGTCAATATCCCCATCTTCGAAATGATCGTCCCATTCAAAATGAACTGAGGTCTCCGGGCAATGCCCCGGTCCTGCCGGTCGATCAAACATATTAACATTTTCACAGGCAACGCCCGGATGCTCTTCCTTGTCATTTGAACCTCAACTTGTCTCCATGAAAAAGGCCGTCGCCATCCCATTGCTGGTCCTGCTGATTGTACTTCATCCCGCTTGCAGGAAAAGCGAACCGATGGGGCTAACGGAATACGCCGCCCACCTCACCAAAGCCAATCCCGCGGCCGACGGTCCTGCGGTCGATGAACTGGTCCTCGATAGCAGTAGGGAGACCGTGGTTCCCATCAACAAGATCGGCCCGTGGCCGCAGACCGATCGGGTGCCGGTTGCCGTAAAATTCATCGACACGGGCAACCGTTACGGCATCAACCGGCTGAGGGTGGTATATATCGTCAGCATCCGGCCATTCTGACCGATCCTTTCCGGCGCGGGACGCATCGGCGCACTTCGGGCGAAGCGTCCTAGAGATCAAACTTTTTCCGCGACACGCCAAATCGATAGAGTACATAACCCATCGCGGCGAAAAAGACGACGCCCAGCAGGTAGTATCCGGTCTCGCCTAACCCGGTCCGGAGCGCACCCTCCAAACTCAGGCGCTGCATGAAGCTCACTACCTTCTCCGGGATCCGAAGGAAGGCAAAGATGACCCCCATCAATGCGCCGCCCGCGACAAGACCGGTGGCAAACAGGTTGCCCCTTTCCAGGTCTTCGCCCATTTCGGAATAGCTCTCTCCCCGCCGCTGTTTGACCTTGTCCACGAGACCCCGGATGGCGCCGCCGACAAAGATCGGCAGCGTCGTCGACAGCGGAAGGTAGACGCCGATCGCAAAAGACAACGACCTCACGCCGCAGAGCTCCACGACCAGCGCCAGCGCGGCGCCCACGAGCACGAAGTTCCAGTCGAGATTTCGCGAAAGGATGCCCTTGATCAGGGTCGCCATCAGCGTCGCCTGGGGGGCGGGATAGGTCGTGCCGATCGCATGTTTAATACCGTGCGCCGCAAGCTCCGGCGTGGGTGTATCGAGTATTTTGATCGTGAAACCGACCGCAACGGTGGATACGATCACGCCGATGATCAGGGCCAGCTGCTGATAGCGCGGAGTGGACCCCACGAGGAAGCCCGTCTTCAGATCCTGCGAGGTGCCTCCCGCATTCGAAGCTGCAACGCAGACCATACCGCCTACGACCAACGCCATGGGCTCATAGATCTTTCCACTCCATCCGATGCCCAGGAACACCAGGCAGGTGGCCATCACCGTGGCGATGGTCATTCCGGACACGGGACTATTGGAAGAACCGATGATGCCGACGATCCGGCTGGCGACGGTTACAAAAAAAGCGCCGAACACCAGGATCAGCAAACCGATGAGCAGCCGGCCAAAGAACGAATCGCCTGGAATGATCGGAAGACAACCGATCAGGATCACGAGCACGAGACTGCCGAAAGCCACTATTTTGATGCTGAGGTCCCGTTCGGTGCGGATACGGCTTTCCTTTCCGGCCTCCCTGACCGAGCCGACGCTTTCCGAGAAGGAGGCTACGATCGTCGGTATGGTCTTGATCAGCGTGATCAGCCCGCCCATGGCGACCGCTCCCGCTCCGATCAGCCGGATGTAGGCCCTGTACAGCGCAGTCGCCGGGTCCGCAAAGGTTCTGGTCACCGGGTTCCAGGCCCCTGCCCCTCCGGCAGAATGGATATCGTTCAGCAAACCCAGCTTCACCTGTTGGTTGGCGATCGTAACCGGATCGATCAGCGATGCCAGCAAGGGATGCAACACAAACCAGCTGAGTACGCTGCCCGCCACCAGGATGCCTGCGATCCTCGGACCGACGATATAACCGACGCCCATGTATTCCGGGGTGATATCCGCAGAAATTTGCGCCGCGGGAAAGATGGAACTGAGGCCTTTGCTTTTTACCGAATCGAACAACGGCGTTTCGGCGATAAACCGGAAAAGCTTCTGTCCCAGCGCGTACACGGCCGCAAAACCAAGCCCCTGGAACGCCGCCCTGGCAAATTCGCCGCCTTTCTCGCCCGCCTTCAGGACCGCGCCGCAGGCCGTGCCTTCGGGATAAGGCAGCGTTTCATGTTCCTTTACGATCAGCGACCGGCGAAGCGGTATCATCAATAGTACACCGAGAAAACCTCCGAAGATCGCGACGATGAAGATGACGCCATAATTGAAGAAGTCACCCGAGTCGGCCGTAGACAGGAACAAAAACCCCGGTAACGTGAATACGATGCCCGCGGCAATGCTTTCGCTGGCGCTGCCCGTCGTCTGGATGATATTGTTCTCGAGGATCGTGGTCTTGAACACCCGGCGGCCGAGCGTGATCGCCAACACGGCAATGGGAATGGAGGCCGACACGGTCAGGCCTGCCTTCAGCGCCAGGTATACGGTCGACGCTCCGAACAGGATGCCGAATATGCTGCCTGCCAGCAGGGCCTTGAAGGTAAATTCTTTCATCTGCGTCTCGGGGCTGACGAAAGGCTTGAATTTTACTTCTGTCATGCTTCTCCGGTTTTTTCGCGAACGATGCGGCTCAACGACCGGATACGGCTAAAAATAAAGGCCGAGCCGATCACGCCTGCGATGAACCAGATGATAAAATAAGTGCGTTTATCGGGGAACCCACCCCAGGAACTCGCCATCACGCCGGCGATCTTGCTGCCCAACGCCATGGTGAGGAACCAGCCGCCCATCAGCAGCGAGGTCAGCCTGGCCGGGGCCAGTTTGGACACCAGCGACAGACCCATGGGGCTGAGACAGATCTCCGCGCAGCAGATGACGAAATAAGTGCCCCACAGCCAACCCGGCGAGACTTTGAAATGATAAATGGAATCGACAGAGATAACGGCAAAATACATGACCAGCGAGGATACCCCGGACAGAAGTAGCGCGATCCCGAATTTGCCCGGGATAGTCGGTTCCTTCCCCCGTTTTCGCAACCACGTGAACAGGCCCACCAACAGAGGCGTCAGCGTCACGATATAAAACGGAACGATGGAGGTATACAGCTCGGGATTGGCCACCTCCAGTCCCTTTCCTGCAGGCGGCCATTGGTCTTTGGGCAGGTTGTTGAAGTAGGGATCGGGCCCCATGGTCTTCACCGCATGCCCGTTCACGACTACCGGTTCCAGTTGCGCATCCACGGAATCCACCGGCCGGGGGCTGGTATTGACCGTTTGCATCAGACCGAGCGAATTGGCTCCGTTGCGCATGATCGCCGAGCTGATGGTACGGTCCGTATGCTTGTCGGTCCACAGCGTATAGCCGGTGAAGATCTGGTAATAAAGCGCCCAGAAGATAACGCTGACGGCGAACATGTACAGCAGCGCCCCGATGCCGCGCTTGTCCTCCCGGTTGGCCTTCATCCAGATGGAGATGAAATAACCGATGATGGGGACACAGGCGAAGACGAAGGCATCGCTGGACGGCGAGCCCATCAGCGTGCCATGGAACAGCTTTCCGGGCACGAAATACCCGATGACGGCGGCAATGATCGCGGGTACGAAGACATAGAGCGACATGGTGCCGAGACCCATATCTTCCTTTTGGGCTGGCTTGCGAACGTCCCCCTGACGGATATGTTTGAGGTTCGAGCCGAAAACGATCAGACCGATGATCATGCCCACTCCCGCCGCGCCGAAGGCCCACCCCCACGTGTATTTGTTCCGGAGATAGGCCGCCGCGAAATTGCACAATAGCGCCCCCGTATTGATGCCCATGTAAAAGATATTGTAGGCATTGTCTTTTAGCGGCTTGAGCTCTTCCTTATTATAGATGTTCCCGAGCAGGGTACTGATATTCGGTTTGAAGAAGCCGTTCCCGGTAATGATCAGTCCGAGCGAGATGTACATCGTAGTGTTTCCCGGCAGGATCAAACCGAGGTAACCGGCCGCCATGAGCGATCCGCCGATAAAGATGGACCGGATATAGCCGAAATAGCGATCCGCAATCATACCGCCTACGAACAGCGGAAGCCAGATCAGCGCCAGGAAAGTGCCGGTGATATCGGCGGCGCTGCTTTCCGGGATCCCCTTTCCTCCCGTTTGGTCGTCTTTCAGATAAAGCAGGAGGATCCCCGCCAGCAAATAGTAGGCGAATCGCTCCCACATCTCGGTCATTGCAAGTACATACAGGGCTTTCGGGTGTCTGACCTTTCGGGCAATCGTTAGACTCATGCGCAGAGGAATTAGGGGCTGAAAATAAGCAAATATCCTAATTTCGGGCTATGAAGATTCTCTTGTTAGGCTCTGGCGGTCGCGAGCATGCGCTTGCCTGGAAGCTTCGGCAGAGCCCGCATTGTACAGCCTTGTTCATTGCGCCGGGCAACGCCGGAACCGCACAATGCGGCACCAATCTGGACCTTTCGCCGTTGGATTTCGCCTCTATCGGTAAGTTTTGCATCGCCGAAGCGATCGGGATGGTCGTCGTCGGGCCCGAGGAACCGCTTGTCAAAGGCATCGTCGATCATTTCGCCGCCGACCAGGCGCTTCGCCGGATACCCGTCATCGGCCCCACGGCAAAAGGCGCCCAGCTGGAGGGCAGCAAAGCCTTCTCGAAACAGTTCATGGAACGCCATGGGATCCCCACCGCCTCGCATCGCGAATTCCATTCCGGCAATTATGCGGACGGGATCACTTACCTGCAACAGCACCCGCTGCCCGTTGTTTTGAAGGCTGACGGTCTGGCCGCGGGCAAGGGCGTGATCATCTGTCAGAGCACGATCGAGGCCGTCGCTGAATTCGAGCTGATGATCCAGGGGAACAAATTCGGCGAAGCCGGCGCAAAAGTAGTGGTGGAGCAATTCCTGACTGGCATAGAGCTTTCCATATTCGTCCTGACCGACGCCAAACATTTCCTGATCCTCCCCGAAGCGAAGGACTACAAGCGGGTGGGAGAAGGAGACACCGGTCCCAATACCGGCGGCATGGGAGCGGTAAGTCCCGTGCCGTTCGCCAATGCCGATTTCATGGACAAGGTCACCCGGCGGATCATCGTCCCCACCATCCGCGGGCTCGCCGAAGAGCAGATCGAATACAGGGGCTTCATTTTTATCGGGGTGATAAAAGTCGGGGATGACCCCTTCGTGATCGAATACAACTGCCGGATGGGCGACCCGGAAACGGAGGTGGTCATGCCGCGGCTGCAAAACGACCTGGTCGAGCTTTTCCAGGCCGTGGCCGATCAGCGTCTCGATCAGCTTACGATCGCGCAGGAACAGCGCACCGCCTGTACGATCGTTGCGGTCAGCGGCGGATATCCCGGTTCCTATGAAAAAGGACTGCCCATCAGCGGCCTCGACAAACAGCCTGGTCCGGACAGCCTGGTCTTCCATGCGGGAACACGCAGGGAAAACGACGCGATACTGACCAATGGGGGCAGGGTACTGTGCATCACCTCGTTTGCAGAAACGGTCTATGAAGCCGTCGATAAATCAAGGGACGTCCTCGAAAACATCTATTTCGAAGGGATCTATTACCGCCGGGATATCGGTTTCGAATTCCTTTAGACGCCGCGCGGCTTCCCGCATTGGTTGCGGAAAGTTACATTTGTAAAATATGAAGCGGAACGAATGCATTACAGCGACTATCTCCAGCTTGGAAAGATACTGAATGCCCAGCAGCCGGAAAGCGACCGGCTCGGGATCCATGCCCATGACGAGATGCTTTTCATCGTCATTCACCAGGCATATGAGCTCTGGTTTCGCCAGCTGCTTTACGAAACCGAGTCCGTCATCGCGCTCTTCGGGCAGCCGGCCCTCAATGACAATTCACCCGAGCTGCAGACCGTCGTTCACCGGCTGTCCCGTTGCGTGACGATCCTGAAGGTGCTGGTGCACCAGATTGATATAATGGAGACGATGAATCCGATGGATTTCCAGGATTTCCGCGATCTGTTGCGCCCGGCTTCCGGTTTTCAGAGCGTCCAGTTCAAGGTGCTCGAGGCTCGTCTCGGTCTCCCGTATGGGCACCGCGTCGGAAAACAGTATTATATCTCGCAACTGACGCAGGAGGAAGTGGACCGTGTCCGGGCGGCCGAAACCGCTCCTTCGCTCCTCCAGTTGCTGAATGCCTGGCTCGAACGGATGCCGGTCTTCGATGAAACGTTCAGGGCGTCCTTCTGGATCGACTATCGCGAACGCTATCAGTCGAGCCTGGCCGATGCCGAGAAGGGCAACATGGAAGCCTTCGACCGGGTTTTTTTCGGACGGCCTTCCCCGCCTCCCGGCCGCGACACGGCCTCGCCGGACTCCGGCCCGACGACAGGCGCGCCATCGATGTCCGATACCGACCGTAGTCTTTCGCCCGCCGCCTGCCGGTCGGCGCTTTTTATCATGCTCTACCGCGGCTATCCGCTGCTGCAGCTGCCCTACCAGATCCTGAACCAGCTGTTGGAAATAGACGAACAGCTCAGCACCTGGCGCTACCGGCACATGAGCATGGTCCATCGCACGATCGGAACGCGTATCGGGACCGGCGGCAGTTCGGGCAGGGACTATCTGTCGGCGGCGCTCGAACGGCATCACCTGTTTCGCGAGATCGCGGCGCTGACCAGCTTCCTGATCCAACGGAAAAGATTACCGGAACTCGCTCCGGAGATCGGGCGGAAACTGGGGTTCGGTTGATCCGGCTCGGGCTGCAACGAAAAATTGCCCTCGTCGGCGGCACTTCATCGGTTGCAGGTATTTTTATATCCTGGAAAAATACGATGACAGGGGTTTTGTCGTTATTGGGGTAAACCAATACCTATGGAAATAATCCACATATCAGGGCTTTCACCTTGTTAATTCGAATTATTTCCTTCAATTTTGCTCTCAATTCAAAAAGCGGAAAGAATCCGCTTGGCCGAAGGCCCATCTTTAGCGGGTGCACCGGGGATGGGATATTTTTCGGAGAAAACAAGATCCGGCGCACACAAATTCGAACCTTTTAAATCAAATGGGTTTATTCAATTTCCTTACGCAAGAAATAGCCATGGACCTGGGTACCGCCAATACCCTGATCATACATAACGATGAAATTGTAGTGAATGAACCGAGCATCGTTGCCCTGGACCGGAATAACCCCAAGAACGTGCTGGCAGTCGGCAAACGTGCGCTGATGATGCACGAGAAAACCCACGAAAGCATTCGAACGGTTCGCCCCCTCAAGGACGGTGTCATTGCCGATTTCAACGCGGCCGAACTCATGATACGGGAAATGATCAAGATGATCTATCCCAAGAAACCCTTGTTCCCGCCCAGCTGGCGGATGATGATCTGCATTCCTTCGAGTATTACCGAAGTGGAAAAAAGGGCCGTCCGCGACAGCGCCGAACAGGCAGGCGCGAAAGAGGTCTACCTCATCCATGAACCAATGGCGGCCGCGCTCGGTATCGGTATCGACGTGGAAGAACCGGTCGGGAACATGATCATCGACATCGGGGGCGGTACCACCGGTATCACCGTCATTGCACTGGCCGGTATCGTTTGCGACCAGTCCATCCGCATCGCGGGGGACGAATTCACCGCCGACATCATGGAGGCCCTGCGCCGCTATCATTCGCTGCTGATCGGCGAACGTACCGCCGAACAGATAAAGATCCAGATCGGCGCCGCATTGAAAGACCTCGACAATCCCCCGGACGATATCCCCGTCAATGGCCGTGACCTCGTGACCGGCATCCCAAAACAAATCATGGTGTCCTACCAGGAGATCGCCGAAGCCCTCGATAAAAGCATCTTCAAGATCGAAGAGGCGATCCTCAAAGCCCTCGAAACCACGCCTCCCGAACTCGCCGGCGATATTTACCGCCGCGGTCTCTATCTCACGGGCGGCGGGGCCCTCCTGCGAGGTCTGGACAAGCGCCTGAGCCAAAAGATCAAATTACCGGTTCACATTGCGGACGACCCGCTG
>DASZYU010000369.1:0-2880 GCA_035545215.1 Puia sp. | reverse complement strand
TGTATTATATCACAGACGGGATGAAGAAGAGCGCCATGATCGAAGGCAGCGGCATCGTTATCCTTTTCGGCTTTATGGCCCTCAATCTGAGAGGGCTGCTGGAAATCCCGAAGGTGCTCAGTATCCTCTTTGTCAATCTCCATTCGTTTTCGCTGTGTTACGTGGAAGGCACGAGACAGGGCGCTTATCTTTACCTGTTCCCCTTTGTGATGGCGATGATCTTCTTTCTGCGGGTGCGCAAGAACAACGTAATGGTGACGACGTTCGTCATAGGGACAACGCTCAGCCTCCTTGCCATCGTCCTGTTCTTTCCTTACCAATCGTCCTATGAGCGGGTGGCGGACGCCGTAGCCAACAATCATCTCCTGCTGAATATCATCATCAACTTCGTCCTGGTCATCGTTTTTTTCTTTGTCGTACTGGGAGCGCTGGACGCCAAAGAGCGGAGGAACAGGAGCGAGCAGCAATTCACGGATACGATCTTTAATACTTCGTTGGACGCCGTCCTTGTCGTCGATCCGGCGGTGTTGCAGATCCATCAATACAACGACAAGGCTGCGGAGCTGTTTGCGCTGGAGCCGTTCGACAAGAGGCGCGGAACATATGCGGCGAAAGAGGTGTTGGGCGAGAAGATGGTCCAGCAGATTGCGGCCATATGGGAGAAGAACGATGGGAGCATGGACTGGCAGGGTGATATCAGTTTTTACCGAAGGAACCGCCCTTCTTTTCATGGTTTCGTGAGTATCGTGTCGTTCGACTATTCCGAAAAGCAGTTCATCAAGATCAGTATCCTCGATATCACTTCGCTGAAACTGGCCGAATTCGAGACCCTGCAGGCGAAGGAGAAGGCCGAAAAAGCGGCGGCGGCCAAGGCGCGGTTCATGAGCAATATGAGTCATGAGTTGCGGACGCCACTGAATGCGATCATCGGTACGACCCACTTGCTGATACAGGACCAAGAGATGTTGCAGGGAAGCGAACATTTCAAGGTCCTGAAGGATTCGTCGGAGCATATGCTGCAGTTGGTGAATGCCGTGCTGGATTTCAGCAAACTGGATGAGGGCAAACTGGAGTTCGTCCATGCTACTTTCGAGCTCGGGCAGATGTTGCAGCAGGTGGCCGATACGTTTGCAACGGCGGTCCAGCAAAAGGGTATCCGTTTGTTGGTGGAAGCCGACCCGGTTCCAGGCAGGCGCAGGCTGGTGGGAGACGAGATGCGTCTCAAGCAGGTGTTGTTGAACCTGCTGTCCAACGCGATCAAGTTCACGGACAGCGGTGCGGTCACGTTGAAAGCTACGGTAGGCGAAATGAGCGATTCGGGCGCGGACATTTATTTTGCCGTGATGGACACGGGTATCGGCATACCAGAGGACAAGATGCAGGTGATCTTCGAAAGCTTTACGCAGGCCGACGCGGAGACCACCCGAAAATACGGCGGCTCGGGACTCGGCCTGAGCATTTGCAGGGAACTGGTCCGGAAGATGGGCGGCGATCTCCGCGTTCAATCCATGCACGAAAAGGGCAGCGTGTTCTATTTCACTATCCGGCTCCCTTTCGATCAAAAGGTGATGATTGTGACCAAAGAAAAGCTGCAAGGGTTGCAGAAGCTGCATGGGGTCAGAATCCTGCTGGTCGAGGACAATGCGGTCAATATGAAGATCGCGTGGAGGTTCCTGAACGGTTGGGGGGCCAGCATCGATAAGGCGGAGAATGGAAAGGTTGCATGGGAATTGTTCCAGCAGCGGGCGTATGACCTGATGCTGGTAGACCTCGAAATGCCGTTGATGGACGGGAAAGCGTTGTTGCAGCACGTGAGGACCCTCGATAAGAACATTCCGGCGATCGCCTTTACTGCCGCCGTGTACGATAACATGTACGAAGACCTTGAAAAGCACGGGTTCAACGGCTGGCTGCATAAGCCATTCCGACCCGATGAGATGCACCAGAAAATACTGAAGCACCTGGTTAACAAATAGACGGGATAAGAAACAACCCCAAAATCCTCCTTATGAAAAAACTATACTTCATCCTGCTCATCTTGCCTGGTTTGGGTTGTCAGCTGTTCTCCAGCCAGGAGAAAAAAGGATTCGATTATTGTTATGCCACCGGGCGGGGATTGTATGTCGCCAGTTACGGACAGGACGATCCGCAGCGGGTATTTCTGAATGGAACGGATGCGGCGCTGTCGCCCGATGGCGGTAGCATAGCGTACACGGATTATGGGGCGCCGGATCACGAGCGCAGGATCGCAGTGTTGAACCTCGAAGCCGGGAAAGTGACGGTCCTGGATACCGCCTGTCACAATTGTTATGGCCCCGTATGGTCGCCGGACGGACAGTACCTCGCATATAATGCCTTCAGGGGCGGCAGTTGGAGCGTCAAGTATGTCGATAAGGATAATCTGCATCCGGTGGTGCTCGCCGCCACCGCAGACAGTCTTCCCGGATATTTCGCGCCAACGTGGAGTTCCGATAGCAGGAAGATATTGGTGCAGAACATGGATACGGTATTCTTCTATGACCTGGAAGGCAAGGTGGTGCGCGCGATATCGCTGTCGTCTTTCGATTCTTCTGTTTCCTTTACGAGCGCGTCCACCTTTTTGCTGACCGATAACGAGGACAAGCTCGTCTGTTGGGGCGATGTGAATGAAGCGGGCAAAGGGGACGGCCCTCCGAGCGCCGTTTTTGCCTATGACCTGGGGACAGCGAAGACGAGCCGGTTGACTCCGAAAGGCTATGATTGCTGGGCGCCGGTGATAAAGGGGGATACGGTGTTTTGCGCCGGCCGGCCGGCTTCGGGTAATGGGAAAGGGAATATCTATCGCGTCGGATTGGATGGAGACCATTTCAAGCTGGCGTACCGAAATAAAACCGAGCTGCG
>DASZYU010000368.1:0-6920 GCA_035545215.1 Puia sp. | reverse complement strand
GTATAGAAATCATTGACCGTTTGCGGGATCGGGTCCCCCGGATCGAATTGCTCAACCCGCTTGCCGCCCGCCACCGACCAGGTCTGCCGAGTTGCACTGACATCCAGGTCTTCCCGCCTGACCGTTCGTCGCCTCCATGTGAGCGACGCCCACGGGTTGAGGCGGGTGTCATGAAACCCATACCGGACATGCGGCGCCAGCTCGATATCGCCGAGCCCGCCACCCAACGTTTTGCGCACGGCGCCGTACACTTCCAGGTTGACACCCTCCACCGTGTTGTAATGCAGCCCGGAAAACGGCGGCCCCATCGAATAGTGCAGCGGTCGCGGCTCCCGGAAATCACTCCGGTCGAAACCGGTAAAAACAGCGAGCGCCTTGAGATGCCCCTGCTTCTTCAGCAACGAGTCGCGGTTCCCGGGGTTTCCCATCGAGTCGAAACGATAACGGTAGATGCTGTCCCGGATGGAATAGTTGATCTTCTCATCGGGCTCCAGCGGCAGCGGCCGGACGCTATCCCAGTAGGCCCTGGTCTTTTTGTTGGCGGCCGTGTCCAGGCGGATGAGGACGTTATTGAAGAATTTCCGCCGAAACTTCGGCTGTATATCATAGTTATTGTAGACGTTCAGGAAGTTGCCGACCGCGTCGATACCGAGAACCTTGAAGGTGAAATACACGACCTGGCTCTTCACCTTCCAAACGGCAGGCGCGGCACCGCCGCTCAATGGCGCCTGCAATTGTTTTATTTCTAGCGTATCCAGCAGCTGGAGCAGCGAGGTTCGCACCAGCAACAGGTCGAGGCTATGGATGCGCCAATCCCCTTCTACGATATCGATTTTCCCGCTGAACACCGGTTCGAACTTCCGGCGAGGGATGACCTGTATCTCGTTGATCTCTTTTCCGTCCTCGAAAAAACTGCCCAGGAATTTATACCGGTAATACGCGAGGGCGCCGTCGGCTATCGGCGAGATGTATCCCCTCGGGCTAAGGTTGCCCAACACGGCGACATTGTTATCGTAAAAATTGACGAACGTGGGGATCGTAAACCCGTAGCCGTTGCTGCCGCTTTGCCGGCCGGAAAGCACTTCCAGTTTGATCTTGTCCGGCCGCTTGAAGGACACCTTTGTCAGCGATTCCGACAAGAAAATGATCCCTTTGCCCGCGGAGTCGACGCCGATGTCTTTCTTATCCTCTTCCTGTATCTTCTTGCCCAGCAGCCTGTCGGGAAGACCCCGGGTCCTCATCAGCGTTTTGATGTACACCTCACAGGTGAAGGAATCCAGCGGGGTGTCGTATTCCCGCCGCCGTTTTATCGCATGGCGGATGATCGCGTACGCGGGGTCCTCCCCTCCCGGCCGCACCACGACGGCAGCCATCGACAATTGCTGCCGCGAGAGACGGAAATCGACCGCCACCGCGGCCTCCCCGACGGTGATATTCTTTTCCTCCCGGCCATAGCCAACATACTGGCAGACGAGGGTATATTGACCTGGCTGCAATTCGATACTGTATCGGCCTTCGATGCCCGTCGTCACACCGCGGGTAGTGCCTTTGACCAGTAAGGAAGCATAAGCGAGCGCATTGCCGTTGTCATCCCGGACCGTTCCGCTTACCCGCGTTGCAAAGACTGCCGTCCCCCCGGCGAAAGCGAGTACGAAAATCAACACGAGTCGTTGCATTGGTATCGATGTCTTATTTTCTTAAAAAGGCAGCCGTCAGGGATCCCCCCCCGCCGACCAATGCGCCGATCAGCGCCGTAACCAATATCAGGGCTATCGGGGAGCCACCCAGCGGGAGGATGGCCGCCACCCGGGTGGAAAGGATGCTGTCATTGGCCAGATCGATACCCAGCGCCATCCCGCCCCACAACAGGAACAACGCGAGGAAACCGGATAAAAAAGCCCGGCCGGGCCTTTGGGGGATCAGCGCGCTCACCACGAAGGCGGCGACGGCGATCGTCCACCACGGAAGGAAAAGTCCGCAAATAAAGCTCCACAGCGCTACGAGACCCGTCACCACGAGAAATTTTGCATTCATACCGAATCATTTTTATGTGCCCGGCCTGCCGCCGGCATAAATCATTTCGAGCCGTTGGCGAACGATGGCCCAGGCCATGTCGCAGGCAGACAGGCGAGCGGGCCGCCCGGCTATCAGGTACCCGAAAAATGCAGCACCGACCGTACGCGCTGGTTCTTCAAATCGTCGGCCGACATCACCCAGAGCGTATTGTAATGGCCGGCGGCCCACTTGTCGATAAAGGTATCGTAAAACGGGCTGCCCGGATTCCCGCTTTGCCCACCGGGATAGATGCCATACGCTTCGGTGGGTGTCGTCAGGTGCACGATCATCCTCCAGCTCGGGCCATGGAATTGTTTGGCCGCATTGATGCAATGTACGCCGCCGCCGATAGGCAGATGCATTCGGCTCAATGCCGGCAACCGCAACAGGTGGCGCGCCCAGGTATCCTTGTTCTTCGCCCACGTCAGGCGGTCCTGCGCGGCCGCATGCTCCAGGTCAGGTAAGGATTCGAGGAATGCCGTGGTGACCACCTGGCGCAGTGTTTCCTTTTCAGGCGTATTCACATTGTCGATGAACGAATAGGTAGAGTCCCGGAGCAATGCCTCCAGCAGCGTGCTTTCGTAGGGAAGTTTCATGGGCAGGCTCGTCTTCGAATATTCATCGTCATAGATATCTTTTTCGAGATGCGCCCACCAGTATTTGAAGACGGTAGGCGCCACTTCATCGGGATCGTTGTTCAGTTTCCAGTTCGAGAAGATGCCGAGATAATCCCTCGCCTTTTCATTCAACCGGGCATACTGGATATTATGCAGCAGCATCGGTTTGGCCATCGCCGCGAACACGTCGTAGGTGCTGGTCTGCATTTCCATCATATTGGCAGCGGTGATCGAATTGAGGTTTTCCAGTTTTCGATTGATGATCAGCCCGCGGTACATTGGGTAGTCGTCCCCGAGATAATAAGGGTAGCTCGTATCGGCCGGCAATTGATTGGCGCTGCTCACGAAACCCCGGTCCTGATCGCCGAGCTCCATGTTGGGGTTCTCCTCTTCGGGAATATTGCCCTGCCACATATACGAGCTATCCTCGCCGGGCATGACGAAAAGCCCCTGCTGGTTCCATTTGGCGGGAAACTGGCCCTGCTGCCAGAGCGCCACATCGCCCGCTTTGTCGGCAAACACGAAGTTCTGACCGGGGCTGTGAAATGCCTCCAGTGCTTCCCTGTAGTCCGAATAGTTGTGCATGGACTGAAATCTGCTGAAAGTGATGATCTCATCGGAGGTATCCGCCGGTTTCCAGCGAACGGCATAGGAATGTGTGGTCGGGACATCGGAATAGCCCGTAAAACCGGGATCGAATAGGACCGGGCCGAACACCGTCGAGGAAACGGTATCGTAAAATGGCTCGCTTCCCTTGACCCTGATCGTATCGACGCGTTGCGGCGCCTCCTTCCAGGCGCCGTCGAACCAATATTCCTTGCGCGTATCGTCCTTGAATTTGATCGAGTAATAGTCGCGCACGTCCCGGCCCGCATTCGTCACGCCCCAGGCGCAGCTGTCATTGAACCCGATGATGATATAAGGCGCTCCCGGGAAGGACACGCCGTACACGTTGCAGGTCGGTGTATGGATTTGCATCTGGTACCAGATGGAAGGCAGGTTCGTGCTCAGGTGGGGATCGTTGCAAAGGATGGGTTTGTGACTCATGGTCTTCCTGCCGCTGACCGCCCAGTTGTTGCTGCCGTTGTCTTTTTCGGGCTTGAGTTCGACGTCGGTGACGGTCCCGGTGGCATTCAGGTAGAGACTATCGGCCGTCGGCGGCATTTTCGGCAATCGGTGCGGAGGAAGGAACTTCATTCCTTTCGGGATGACGGGATCGACGCTATCCTGTAGGGAAGGGAACAATTTGGCAAAATCCTCCCTGCCGAAAAAGCTCCTGGCATTGGTCATCTCGAAGTCGTTGTCCGCACCGGCAAGGTCGTAAGCCATATACTTGATGAACAGACAGATCTTTAGGTTCGTCCAGGGTTCCGGCTCATAATTCAGCAACTTGTACTCCAGCGGCCGCTCGCTTGCCTTCAGCTGGTCGATATAAGCATTCACTCCGGCCGTATAGGCATCGCAGTCCGCTTTCACGCTGCTGTCCTTTTCGATCGCCGCCAGCGCCGCCTTTGAGGCCTCCACCATTCCGAGCCGCCGCATGCTCCGGTCATATTTTAAGATGGAATTGTCCGGGCCGGGTCCCAGGACCTCGCTAAGCCTTCCGGCGGCGGCGAACGTTTGGAATTCCATTTGCCACAACCGGAATTTCGCGTGGAGGTACCCCTGTATAAAACAGGCATCGGTCAGGCTTTCCGCAAAGACATGCGGGATCAGGTTTTCGTCAAAATACACGTCGCCTTTGCCCCGGAGACCCCGCAGTTTGACCTGTCCGCCGAAATCCTTCCCAACCTCCTCGGCATTTTGCCAGAACCCATGCTGAGGACTTAGGAACTCCCCGAGAACGGGCGTCTTGGTTACACCCCACTGCCGGTTCAGACAAAACACCAGCCCAACGGTCAGCATGAGCGAGATCAGCAAAGGGATGATTCTCATATCAGATGGATTGATCACGTAAAATAGGTTATTTTTTTATACCCCCGGTCCGGCCCCCGGTCCCGTGCGGCCAGACCAATAGTTTGCATACCCGCAATGCCCGATACCCGAAGTGCCCGATACCCGCAATGCCCGGTTCCGGTAATACCACAAAATGGTATTGTTCGGATGCGTTCTTGCCCTCATTTTTGCATTGTCAATCGTCATCGTTGTCGTACCCATACAAATAGTATCCTTTAAGTCGTTCAGGTGGTTCAGGTAGGCAATAGGCCGGTCTCGCAAGAGCCGGCTTATTCATTTTCCGCCCACCGGGCCGGGAGCGCTGCGATCCCGGCCTTCAGCTTACGCTACCGCAACAAGGCAATCAGCCGGTCCACCTCTTCTTCAGTATTGAACGAATGCAGCACGATGCGCAGCCGTTCGGAACCCCGCGGCACAGTCGGATACAGGATAGGCCGCACGTCCAGCCCCGCCTCCTGGAGCGAAGCCGCCACGCGCTTCACCGCCGCATTGCCCGGCACGATGACAGCCTGTATCGGCGTCAGACTCTCCAATCGTTCGAAACCCACGCCCGCTGCGCGGAACCGGTCGATCAGTCTATGCAGCCGCAATCTTTCCGCCTGGAGACCCGGCATGAGCCGGTAAGCCGTCGCGATAGCCCTGACGCTCGACGGCGGCAACGCGGTGGTATAGATAAAAGACCTCGAAAAATTGATCAGGTATTCGCGTAAGGTTTCGCTGCTCAGCACGATCGCGCCGTGACAACCCAACGCTTTCCCGAAGGTATGCACCCGGGCAAAACACCTGTCCTGCAATCCCAGCTGCTGCATCATCCCGCCGCCGGCCACGCCGACGACACCCGTTGCGTGCGCCTCGTCGACAATGAGATGGGCGCCATGGCGTTCGCAAACTTCCGCAATTTCCTTCAACGGTGCGGTATCCCCATCCATCGAAAAGACCGATTCGGTCACTACGAAAATAGTCCCCCCGCTTTCCGCCGCCGCCAGCCTTCGCCCGAGGTCGCGGCAATCATTGTGCGCGAATCCAAATGCCTTCGCAAACGACAGCCGGATGCCGTCCCTTATCGATGCATGGCTCAGCGCGTCATAAAGGATAACATCGCCGCGCCGCGGGACGCAACTCATCAGCCCGACATTCGCATCGTATCCCGAATTATAGATCAATCCGGATGGCGCCGAATGAAAGAACGCAATGGCGCGCTCGGTCTCTTCGATCAACGGATAATTTCCCGCCAGTAACCGGGAACCTCCGCTTCCGTGCGCCTCTCCCGCCGCCTCGCCCGCCGGACCTGCGAGCAGACCATTTCGTACCACACCCAGGTAGTCGTTGGAACAAAAATCGACCTTCCCTTCGGGTAGCCGCAAGCGCCTCAACGCATCCTGCGACCTGCGCTCATCCAGCTTGTTACTCAGAAAATCGTCGTCCGGCATATCCGAATTTTCCCGCAAACGTACACAAATCCGGTCTATTTAACGGTCGTGATGACCACCCCGCTCTTCATGACGAAATGCACATGCAGAATCGCGTCGATATTTTTATCGAGGTCTCTGTCGACCGCGATGATATCGGCCAGGTAACCGGCTTTTACTACGCCGATCCTGCCGGCCCAGTTCAACTGCCGGCTGGCGTTGATGGTGGCGAATTGCAGTATCTGCGGGATAGGAATGCCGCTTTCGTGATACCCGATCAGCGTCCGTTTGGATAGTTCGCCAAAGGGTTGTTTGAAATCGATATAATCATCAGACCCCGCGACGATGGTCACTCCCTTCCGGATGGCCCGGCGCAAACGGTCGCCCAGCCGCAAGCGGTAGTCAATCATCTCCCGCATCATCTCGTCCGGATGTGGCGGAGCGGTCAATTTGATATACTGCGCGAAGGTGACACTGTCTGCATCCGTCGGCACCAGCACCACCCCTTTTTTTGCCATCAGTTCAAGGGTCGAGTCTGCCACTTCATAGCCATGCTCGATACCGTCCACGCCTGCCATCACCGCATTGTAAACGGCCTGGTTGTTCGTCGCGTGCGCCGTCACCCGGATATGATACCGGTGCGCCTCCCCGACGATCGCCTGCATCTCCGCAATGCTCAGGTAAGTATTGTTGGGCGTATTGTTCGAATAGATCTTGATGACGTCCGCACCCTGCGTAATATTTTCTCTGACGGCCTGGACACCATCATCAGGCCCCTTGACGATCCTGTATTCGTCATTGATGACCGATTGATGCTTGTAGATCGTCCCGGGCATCTGCCCGCCCTGCGAAGACAAACCTTTGCCGGCGCAACGCATGCGCG
>DASZYU010000367.1:0-8531 GCA_035545215.1 Puia sp. | reverse complement strand
GTCAAGCTCAACATCGCCAGCGTCGACATCTACAATGCGGCGGACCGCGAGATCCTCGAAAAAACCGGCCGCTATCTCGACGAGATCATCGGCTCCCTGCGCCGCATCAGCCACGACCTTCTCCCGGGCACCCTCGAGCGCAGGGGCCTCCTCGAGGCGATCCGCGAATTTATCGGCCAGGTGAGGACGCGCCAGTCGGTCAATATCCAGCTGTATGTCGTAAAGGAGATCAGCGTTCCCAAAGAAAAAGAGATCCACATCTTCCGAATGATCCAGGAGATCATCCACAATACGATCAAACATGCAAGCGCCCGCAATCTGCAGATCGGCTTCAGCGAAGAAGGCGGCCATATCCTCTGCCTGACCAAGGATGACGGGTGCGGGTTCGATCGCGAAAAAGCCCTCTCCCACGCCGGCGGTCTGGGTCTTCGCAGCCTCGAAAGCCGTTGCGAGATCCTCGGCGGCGTCCTCCAGCTCGATTCCACGCCCGGCGCCGGCACCAACTATTTTATCAAAATACCCATCCGATAGCCGCGCTCCTCCTGAACCCCTCGTCCTCGTCCCCGCCGCACCGTCATCCCTTCCGGACCCAATCACCCGACCACCCTCGCACCACCGCGCGCCCCGACCCATCCGATAGCCGCCCCCCGAACGATCGCCCCGGTCCCTTTGGCGCATACCTCTTAAAAGCCTAATTTTATCCGGATGAAAAGCAGGATTAGCCTGATCATAGCCGATGACCACGAGATCTTCCGCGACGGCCTGGCCCTCATGTTAGCGAAACAAGAGACCGTCGACCTCGCCGGACAGGCCGGAGATGGCGAGGAACTGATCCGCCTCGTGGACGAATTCCGGCCCGACATGGTGCTCACCGATATCAAGATGCCCCGCATGGACGGGATCGCCGCCGCCAGACAACTGCTCGGGCGATACCCGGATCTGAAGATCATCGCCCTTTCGATGTTCGAAGAAGAAGACCTCATCGTCGAAATGCTCGAAGCCGGCGCCCGCGGCTACCTGCTCAAGAACGCCGATAAACAGGAGATCATGGAAGCCATCCTCACCGTCCAGGAAGGCAACATCTTTTACTGCAAACATACCACTGCCCGTCTAGCCTCCCTGATCGTCCGGTCCAAATTCGAAGCGAACAAAAAAACCCAGGGCCACCTGTTCACCGACCGCGAAAAAGAGATCATCCGCCTGATCTGCAAACAGCACACCGCCCAGGAGATCGGCGACCAGCTCTTCCTCAGCAAAAGGACCGTCGAAGGCTACCGTACCCGCATCCTGGAGAAGATGGACGCGAAAAATACTGCCGGGGTCGTCATCTTCGCGCTCAAACACAGCATTATTAAAGAAGCGGAAATACTTTAACCAAAAAATCCCCGTTCTAAGCTAATTTTGCAGCCGGGGAATCCCGATAAAACATTGATTTGAGCAGTATTAAAAAATTAGCTGGCGAGACCGTCTGGTATGGCGTGACCTCCATCTTCGCCAAGTTCTTCGTCCAGCTGCTGACCCCGTACCTTACCGCGGAGTTCAGAGGGTCTCCCGATTTCGGTAAGATGAGCCTGGTCTATGCCGCCACCTCATTCATCAGCATCGGCGCCTATTTCGGTCTCGATTACGCCTATTTCCGGTACATCGTCAAAAAAGACACGCCCAAAAGCCTTTATTCGACCCTGCTCATCTCGATGATCACCTCGACGACGATCATCACGGCGGCGATCATCTTTTTCAGGACGCCCATGTCAAGAGTGCTGGACGTAGCCAACCATCCCGGTTATATCGTCCTCAGCGCGCTCATCATCGCGGGCGATTGCCTGTCGGCCCTTCCCTTTGCGCGCTTGCGGCACGAAGGCCGTCCCCGCAAATACGCGTTTATCCGCATCACCAGCGTCGTCATCTATGTCGCGCTCATCTTTTTCTTCCTGTCGGTCTGCCCCCACCTGATCCGGTCCCATCCCAACAGCATCATCGCATTCATCTATCAGCCCCGGTTCGGACCCGTGGGCTACGTCTTCCTCGCCAACGTTATCCAGAACGGCTTCCAGGTGGCCCTGCTGACCCCGCTGATGAAGGGCTTCCGCTGGTCGTTCAATTTCCCGCTCTGGCGCAACGTGATGGCCTACTCCCTGCCCCTGACCGTCGCCGGCCTCGCCAGCATGATCAACGAGACGTTCGACCGCATCATGCTCGACTGGCGCCTGCCGCATGCCGGCAACTACGCCTCCTACCAGGTTGGCATCTACAGCGCCTGCTACCGCCTGTCACTGTTGATCACGGTCTTTGTACAGGCCTTCCGGATGGGAGCCGAGCCGTTCTTCTTCCGCCAGTCGGTCGAGGAGACCGCCCAACGCACCTACGCCCGCGTCATGAAATTCTTCGTCATCCTCTCCTGCGGCATCTTCCTGTTCGTCATGCTATATATCGACGTACTCAAATACTTCGTCCAGGACCCCAGCATGTGGGTCGGCCTTAAGATCGTGCCCATCCTGCTTTTTGCCAATATGTTCGTCGGGATCTATTACAATCTGTCCATTTGGTACAAGCTCTCCACCAATAGCCGCCCCGGAGCCTATATCACGCTCGTAGGCGCCGCCATCACCATCGTTGTCAACTATGTATTCATTCCCATTTTCGGATATATGGCCTCGGCCTGGGCCACCTGCATCTGCTATTTTACCATCATGGTGATCTCCTATATGTGGGGTCAGAAGGTGTACCCCGTTCCCTATGCGACAAAAAAGCTGGTAGCCTACATGGTGATCGTCCTGCTGATCTATTTTGTCTTTCTCGGCCTCGGCACGATCTCCCGCAGTCTCGTCTACCGTCTGGCGTTGGCCACGTTCCTTCTCGGCGGTTACGTCCTGTTCATCCTGCGCGTCGAACGCCGCGAGTTCAGCCGGTTGCCTGTCATCGGGAAATACCTCGGCGGCGGCACGGCTGCTGCCTAAACCCTGGCCGCCCCCAGCAAAAAGGGGTTATGCTTCTTTTCCCACCCGATGGTCGTCGGTTCCCCGTGCCCCGGAAATACGACGGTATCGTCGGGCAACGGCCACAGCCGCTCCCGGATGCTTTTCAGCAAAGTGGCATGGTCACCCCCCGGCAGATCGGTCCGGCCGATGGACTCCCTGAACAAAACGTCCCCGCCGATCACGAAACCCTGCTCCGCACAGTAAAATCCGACAGAACCCGGCGAATGCCCCGGCAGGAAAAGGATCGAGAGCCGGTCGCTCCCCAGCGTGACGGTTTCCCCCGGCACCAAAAAGACGTGTTCGCCCCGGTAATTCTCGAACGGCATCCCCCACTCCAGACCCAATTCCGGGGCCATCGCAAGCACCGGCAGCTCCTTTTCGTGGAGGTGGAGTGGTAAGTCCCAGGTCTCGTGGACGAACTTGTTCCCGAACACATGGTCGAGGTGACAATGCGTGTTCAACAAGAGCCTCGGGCTTAATCCTTGCTGGTCAATATATTCCTGTAATTCGGCACGTTCATTGCCGAAGTAACAGCCCGGATCGATGATGATACAGGCATCCTTTTCACCGGATAACACGTATGTGTTTTCTTGTACCGGGCTGAACACGAAGGACTTTACGGTTAGCATATACCGACAATTTGCATTTCAAAATCAATTTCACCGGTAGTTTGGATTGTTATAACTTTAAAAATTTAAAGGGCAGCAGGTATGCAATTTCATCAAGTTAGGTTGAAGTCACATCGTTTTCTCCTTTCTTTATTCACACTTCTCTTCTTTTGTACCGGCTCCCTCAGGGCACAGGTGAATACGGTTGAATTCGGCAAAAACCGGCTCCAGTTCAAGAAATTCAAGTGGCAATACTACCAGACTACCAATTTCAATACCTATTTCAGCCAGGGTGGTCAGGATCTCGCAAAATATGTGCTCCAGGAGGCGGAAAAGGACCTGCCCGGTATCGAAAAATTCGTCGAATACGGGCTCCAGCGTCGCGCGAACATCGTCATTTACAATTCGTACAATGACATGGAACAGTCCAACATCGGGCTCAACCTCGACTGGCAGACCACCGGTGGCATCACGAAGTTAGTAAATAACAAGATGGTGCTCTATTTCAATGGCGATCACAACAACCTCCGGATCCAGATCCGCCAGGGCATCGCCCGTATCCTGGTGGAGAACATCCTGTTCGGCGACGACCTCGGCGAGTTCGCGGCTAACCAGGCGCTGCTCGATCTGCCCCAATGGCTCACCGACGGGTACATCGAGTATGTCGCCGAAAACTGGAACACCCTCCTCGATGACCAGCTGAAATCCGCCATGCTTTCCGGCAGATACAACAATTTTTACCAGTTTGCCTACGAGCGCCCGAACCTCGCGGGTCATGCCTTCTGGTACTATCTGGGTGAAAAGTATAAAAAGGAGAACGTCACGTATTTTCTCTATCTCGCGCGCGTTTATCGCAACCTCAACAACGCCTCTCAGCGCATCTGCAAGAAAAAATTCAAGGAAGTCCTCAAGGACTTCATGGCCGAGCAGGAAGACAAATACGAAAAAGACATCCGCGGACGCCGCAACTTTCCCAAAGGCCAGATCTCGGTAACCGAAGACATCGGCCCCGGCAAGGACTATTTCCACTTCACGCCCAATCCCCTGCCCAAAAGCCAGGATTATGCGGTGGTCGAATACCGGCGCGGCAAATATTATGTGAAGTTATACCAGAACTACATCAACGAAAAAGTCCTCCTGAAGGTCGGTACCCGGTCGCTCGAAGAACAGATCAACCCGCACTACCCCCTCATCGCCTGGGATCCCAAGGGCACCCGCCTGGCGGTCATGTATTGGTCCCGCGGGCATGTGAAGCTGTTCGTGTACGACATCACGAAAAAATACAAGACCTCGATGGCCGAGACGCCCTCCTCCAAACCCGGGCCAACCGGGACGCTCGAGGCGGCTAAGGGCGAAGCCCAATACGCCGATGCCCATCAGCTGCCCGATTTCCAACAGGTGCAGGACATGAAATACATGCTCAACAGCCATACCCTGCTGTTCAGCGCCGTACTCAACGGCCAATCGGATATCTTCACCTATGACCTCGACAAGGGCACGTACAAACAGATCACCAACGACATTTACGACGACCTGGACCCCAGCTTCATCGCCTTCCCGGGCAAGACGGGCATCATCTTCTCCTCCAACCGGCCGACGGGTATGGCCCCGAGCAGGGACACCGTGCTGCCCTCCAACTATCATTACAACATCTTCCTGGTCGACAACTGGAACGAGAATGAAGGCAAACAGATCACCCAGCTGACACATCTGAGATATGGCGACGCGCGCTATCCGATGCAATACAATGTCAGTCATTTCACCTTCGTCAGCGACGAGAACGGGATCGCCAACCGATATGCCGGCTTCTTCACCACCCGCCGCGCCGGTCTCGACACGGTCTACAAAGTGGGGGACGAATTGCTGCACAACCCCGACCCCGCCACGCTGGATTCTATGCTCCAGGCACAGGGCAAGAAACAACCCGACACCTCCTACGTCTTTGCCATCACCAACGACTCGTCCTATGTCTTCCCGATCACCAATTACCAGAGTGGCCTGACGGAAACCAAGAGCGCCGGCGACAACGGCCAGGTCAGCGAGGTCCGTACGGAGGGGGATACGAAATTCCTTTACCGGCTGAAGGTGGACGAGACCGCCCTCCAACGCCGGAATATCAACGCCCGGATGACCGACTACAGGAAAAAGACCGTGGAAGAAGCGCGCATATCGGGCGCCAACGTGCTCAGACCGGTACTGCCGTCGCGGTTGGACACGAGCCGCCGGCAGCCTTCGAATGACTTCTTCGAAAGTGAATTCGATAAAGACAAAAAGGACACCGGCGCCAGCCACCGCGCGGTGAACGCGAATCCCTTTGCCCTGCGCCCGACCGTACGGCCGCCGCGCGAAGAACCGATCCTGTACAAGGCCCGGCTGTTCGATTACAAGCTCAAATTTTCGGTCGACAACTTCACCGCGGGATTCAACAACGACGTTCTGATCAGCAAATACCAGCCGTTCACCGGTTCGGTGCCGATCAATCTGAGCGGCCAGGATGCCTTCAGCGGGATGCTCAAAGCCTCTGTTTTCGATCTGTTTGAAGATATCCGTTTCACCGGCGCCATCCGCCTCCCCTTCTTTGGAAGTGGCGAGACGCAAAGCCAGATCTCCACGCCCAACACCGCCGTCTTCACACCCGGCAACTCGTCGTTCTTCGATGGCGCTGGCGAGTATTTTGGCCGGCTCGACTATCTGAAGCGCCTGTTCGACTACTCGTTGATCTATTACCGGTCTACCCAGACGGGGAATTATACCGACCCCACGCTGGGTTCGGAATATCCCTACGATGCGAAAGCGTATTCCAATATCTGGCAGTTCATCATCAAGTATCCCTTCGACAAGGTTAGGAGCATCCGGCTGTCCGTGGGCTACCGGATGGATAAAGTGCAGATCCGTCCCGACATCACGGGTTTTCCGCCCGTCCCGCCGATCGACTCGGTCGGTCTGAAGGCCCCGGCGCTCGACAAACAGAATTACGGTCTGTTGCACCTCGAGTATGTCTACGACAATACCCTCCTCAAGGCGACGGACATCTGGAACGGTCTCCGGTATAAGATATACCTCGATGTGGACCCGCAGATGAACAGCGGCGCCGGCGTGGGAGCGGGCAGCTATACCTACAACTTCGGATTCGATGCCCGGCATTATTTGCCCATCTATCGCAACTTCATCTGGGCCGTACGCGCAGCCGGGGACTTCTCATGGGGGAACAAGAAGATCGTCTACTACCTCGGCGGCACTGATGGATGGCTCTTCCCCAAGGCCGACCAATTGCCCCAGGCGCAGGACCCCACCTATGCCTTCCAGTCGCTGGCCGTCAACCTCCGCGGTTTTTACCAGAATATCACCAACGGCAACAACGACGTCGTCATCAACAGCGAACTTCGCCTGCCCGTCTTCACGACGCTGTTCAACAAACCGATCAACAATGCCTTCCTGAGGAATTTCCAGATCGTGCAGTTCTTCGATCTCGGTACGGCGTGGAACGGCAAGTACAACGCGCTGAAAAGACCAGAAGTCACCTATACGAGCGACTCTTCGTCCAATTTCACCGTGCAGATCAAAGCCGGCGGGATCGGCCCCTTCGCAGGCGGCTATGGCTTCGGCGCGCGCAGCACCTTCCTCGGCTACTTCCTGCGTTTCGACGCCGGCTGGCAGATGAACACGTTCTTTAAAAACAAACCCGTCCTCAACGTCTCGATGGGTGTGGACTTCTAAGCAGCCCGCCTCCGCAGCCCCCCGCAACCCCGTGCCGCCCGCCTCCGCCACCACCGCCCGCCGCATCGATCACCCCCTTGCGGCCCGCCTCGAGCAGCACCACCCGCCGCATCGATCACCCCCTTGCGGCCCGCCTCCCGTAACAAAAAAGCCGGTAAGCACTAGTCTTACCGGCATCGCATCGCACAAATAGCCCGCGTCACTTATTCAGTCAGTTCTTCTTTGGCCTGGACGTTGATTCCGTTCTCAGCTATGCGGGTCAGCAGATTATCTGCTTTCTTCTCTTCTGCCAGGGTAACGCTCAAAATCTCCGCGGCATCCGTGTATCCCAATGTCCGGGCCAGTTGGACCAGCCCGCCGTAGGTGGCGATCTCATAATGTTCCACCTTCTGTCCCGCGAAAATGAGACCTACGTCTCTTTGAGCGGTATGCTCTTCCGTTTGATCGATGATCTCCTCTCCCTCATCTACAATGCCCATGATGGCGTGACACTTCCTGGCATGCGCCGGCACGCCCATCATCTCGAAAACCTTTTCAACTCGCGACACGTGATTCTTCGTTTCCTGAAGATGGCTGTTAAAAGCCTGCCGCAATTCGACCGAACTGGCGGCTTCCTCCAATTTCGGAAGCGTATTGGCAAGCTTCTGCTCGGCCCAATACATATCCTGTAATTGGTCGATAAAGAACTCCTGCAATTTGGATGTTGTTCGCATAAAGGCCCTTTCCGCAACATTCTTAAATTATCATGCCACGGCCGAGCTGGCCACAGGCGTCCAGTCGCCGCCCCAATGATCGCCCGCTTCCCCACCGCGCCCCAGTCCCGCCGCGCCTCCGCCGCCGGCCCCGCCGCAGTGCACCCCTCACGCATATTGCGCCACTTCCCCCGCCGCCCACCTCCGCACGCGCCCCGCCTCACCGGCGCCCACCTCCATCCGCACCTCCTCCTCCACCTCCTTCATTCATCCCGCCCATCCGGCCCATCCCCGCCCGATATTCACCATCCGATATTCACCGTCCGAGGGTTCATTTCCCTCTCTCTCCGCTTCGTTTATTTTCAAACGCCTTTAAGGGCTCGTAAGACGCTGGTTCTACGGGCCCTTTTGAATTTTTCCACTACAAGTTGATTGAAAGGATTTCAAGGTTCATGGAGCCTGATTCGGTGCCTCCGCCGTTGTCGGAATTTTGGGGCACCGAATCGCGCGAAGGCCCCTCCGGCCTGCGATTCCCA
>DASZYU010000366.1:0-4065 GCA_035545215.1 Puia sp. | reverse complement strand
ATTTAAATTTAGATTATTTCGAATACAATTCAACAATCAGTTGCTCCTTAATGTTCTCAGGAACGCTTTCCCGCTCGGGATATGCGATGAAGGTACCCTTGAACTCGGCTTCCGACCAGTCGAGCCAGTTGAATTTCGCATTCTTGCCGCGGATCTGGCTGGTGATCCCCGTATTCGACCTGGTCGTCTCTTTCAGACTGATGACGTCCCCGGGACGCAGCTCGAAAGAAGGGATGTTCACTACCTCGCCATTGACCGTGACGTGCTTGTGCGTCACCAGCTGTCTTGCCGCCGGACGGGAAGGAGCCACGCCGAGCCGGAATACCGTGTTGTCGAGCCGCGCTTCCAGCAGCCGGATCAGGTTCTCGCCGGTTACGCCTTTGCGACGCACTGCTTCTTCGAACGTCTTGCGGAATTGACGCTCCAGGACACCATAGGTGTATTTTGCCTTTTGCTTTTCCTTCAACTGCAACGCATACTCGCCGGGTGCCTTGCGCTTCTTGGTGGCGCCATGCTGTCCGGGAGGGTTGCTGTTCTTCGTTAAATACTTGCCATTGCCCAGGATAGGCTCTCCGAAAATGCGGGAAATTCTGGTCTTGGGACCTGTGTAACGTGCCATAACTGCTTTGTTAGATTTTTAAGTACCCGGATAAGATCATCTAAAAATCTTAAAATTCGATCCTGCCCGGCTTTTATAAAAGATTCGCCGCCCACCGGAGCGGCTGTCAAAACACTATACCCTGCGTTTCTTCGGCGGACGGCAACCGTTGTGCGGCAGCGGGGTCACATCCTTGATCATCACGACTTCGATGCCATTGTTGGACAGTGCACGGATCGCGCTCTCGCGACCGCTGCCCGGACCCTTGACATATACATCCACCTTTTTCAGACCGGCGTCCACGGCCGTCTTGGCCGCATCCGCGGAAGCCATCTGCGCGGCATAGGGCGTATTCTTTTTGGAACCCTTGAAACCCATCTTACCGGCACTGCTCCAGGAGATGACCTGGCCATTCTTGTTGGTAAGGCTGATAATGATGTTGTTAAAGCTGGCAACGATGTGGGCGTCGCCATAGACGTCCACCTTTACGATCCGTTTCTTTGCAGCGGCCTTCGCGCTGGTTACTTGTGCTTTTGCCATGTAGGTAATCTGATGTTTGATTTAATTCATCCCGTCAGCCGGTACCGGCCCTCCGCGTGCACACCGCATCCGTAGCCGATACCATAACAAGCGGGCCGCAAGGCCCGCCAGGTGCAGATTCAATTATTTCTTGGCCACCTTCTTCTTGCCGGCGACCGTCTTTCGTTTTCCTTTCCTCGTACGGCTGTTGGTACGCGTGCGCTGACCGCGGACGGGAAGTCCCTTGCGATGACGCAACCCACGGTAACAGGCGATGTCCAGCAGACGCTTGATATTCATCTGGACCTCCGAACGAAGCGCACCTTCGACCTTGAACTCATTCGTAATGATGTTACGGATGGCGTTCAGTTCGTCGTCATTCCACTGATGCACCTTTTTGTCGAATTCGATACCAGCCTTCGTCAGGATATACTGGGCGGTCGAACGACCGATACCGAAGATATAGGTCAACCCGATCTCTCCTCTTTTATTTTTTGGTAAGTCTACACCGGCAATACGAGCCATATTCTTATTTTACTTTTTACATTGATTTCCCGCCGGGCGCCGCCCGGAACCGTTTAACCCTGACGCTGCTTGAAACGCGGGTTTTTCTTGTTGATCACATACAGCTTACCCTTTCTCCTCACGATCTTGCAATCGGCACTGCGTTTCTTGATCGATGCACGAACTTTCATGATTAGTTGTTTGTCTTTTCAATTGTATCATGCAGTCGGCTTACGCCTCGTGTCATGATGCGTTGTTTGTTTTTTCAATTGTATCATGCAGTCGGCTTACGCCTCGTGTCATGACATTACTTATACCTGAATATAATTCTTCCCCTCGTCAAATCATATGGACTCATCTCCACCCCTACCTTGTCGCCAGGCAGGATCCGAATGTAGTTCATCCTCATTTTTCCCGAGATGGTTGCCAGAATTTCGTGTCCGTTTTCGAGCTTAACTTTAAACATAGCATTGGACAAGGCTTCCAGAATGATACCATCTTGTTTAATGAGTGCTTGTTTCGCCATACAGTTTTTGGGAGCGCAAAGATAGGAATAATTTAGATTTGCGGCAAAAAATAGCTAGAAATCAGGCGGGAATGAGAAATTTCCGCCTGACAGATTAATTTATTCTACAATACGACGAACGCTGATCGGCACACTCGGCTGTTAATGCGTCTGCACGCCCCGGACCAGGTCCACTTTCGTCATCTGGTGGTAATGGTTCTGCAACTGGTGCACGCTGATATGCTGCGTGATATGCCGCCTGTCCTCGCGGTACCACATCTCGAAATGCGCAAAGCTGTCTTTTAGGGGCAGTAAGATCCGGAATGGCCCCTTCAGGTATTTGACCGACCCGTCGGGCTGCTCCTGCTTTTCGAACCCAAACTTCATTAACTGATTCTCGTCCAAGGGAATAGCGTACAATTCGTCCGGACCATACCAGAAGGACTGAACATCATTGTCTACACAGACCAGCCTGTCCGCTTCCGCCTTGTCGATCACCTCGCCTTCCGTCCGCTGGCCGGAGAACTCGACCAGCACAATATCGCCGACTCTCAATTCATGAAATGGGATCATATGACAACGTTTTAGTTTGTTTCTTCCGAATGTACGGGATTTCAGGCTAAATCGCAAGGGCGCCTTGCAGCTCGGCCAGCTTCTCGTCGATAAACGTCATTTCCTCGCGCGACAAGCCCACCTGTATCGCCCGCGCATTCTCGACCGCCTGACGGGCGTCCCGTGCTCCAACCAATGCAATCGTGATGCCCGGTCGTTGGATCGTCCAGCGGATGACCAGCTGCGTGAGACTCGCCTTCTTACCTTCGGCCATTGGTCGCAGTTCGTCGAGGAAGGCATTGATCCGGGTCAGATTGTCACCCCGGAAGTATTTGCTGTCACCCCTGTTATCTCCTTCATTGAACCGGTGGCCGGGACGGATCTTGCCCGTCAGCAATCCGCGTTGCAGCGGACTGTACGCTAAAATGGCCTTCTTCTGCTCTAAGCAATAAGGCACCAGCTCCTCTTCGATTTCGCGCCTCACCATGCTGTAAGGTACCTGGTCGCAAGCCAGCCCGATCGTCTTTTCCGCTTCCTTCATCTGTGCCGTATCGTAATTGCAAACACCAGCGGCCCTGACTTTTCCCTGCCGCATCAACTGATCCAGCGCCTCCATGGTTTCCGAAATGGGCGTCGTAACATCGGGCCAGTGCTGCTGGTACAAGTCGATATAATCGGTCCGCAACCGTCGTAAACTGTCCTCGCACTCCTTTATCACACTTTCCTTGCCCCCATATTTGTAGATGTCCAGCGCACGGGCCCGGTTATCCTGGCTCTTGAAGGCAAAATCCCCGCGCGCCATATCCCATCGCATGCCGAATTTCGTCATGATCTGCACCTTCTCCCTGGCGATGCCCTGCAACGCCTCTCCGACGATCTCCTCGCTCAATCCCATTCCGTAAACAGCCGCAGTATCGATCGATGTCACACCTTCGTCGTAGGAAGCGCGGATGGCGGCGACGGCGTCCTTCCGGTCACTGCCGCCCCACAACCAACCTCCGATCGCCCAAGCGCCAAACGTGATCGCGGAAGCTTTGATGCCCGACTGTCCGAGTTCTCTGTATTCCATAATGTCTTTTTTTTGAACCTCAATTTGCACCTCAAAGGTAGGGCCGGCGCCCTCCCGTTGTTACCACTAACTTTATTTTGAGCCCGGGACATTATTTTGAGCCATAGACCTTTACCCCTGATGCATAGGTCGCCAGCGGTCTGACACTGAGCACTTCTGCGGCCGGTACTTCCATCAGGTCCCTGTCGAGCACGACGAAGTCCGCCCTCTTCCCCGACTGAAGACTCCCGATCTCTTTTTCGAGAAAATCTGCCTTTGCCGCCCAAATGGTCATTCCCCTGATCGCTTCCTCCCGCGTCAGCGCATTCTCCGGCTGAA
>DASZYU010000365.1:0-5361 GCA_035545215.1 Puia sp. | reverse complement strand
TGAAGAGGTCCTCTCCCAGGTCGGCACCCGTCTTGCTGATGCCATACGGCAGCCCGGTAAAGGCATGATACGAAGTATCGTCGATCTTGAGCAGGGCCAGGTCGAACTTTGGATCGAGCTGGACAATGCGGGCGTGGTATTCACCGATCGAATTCTGGACATCGACCACCGTTGCATTCCGCACGACATGCGCGTTGGTGATCAGATAGCCTTTTCCATCGATGAGGAAGCCGGTGCCGCCGCGATCGAAGGTCGGAGGCTGCTGGACCGAATTCAGTTTGACGGAAAGGTTGTTAATCTGGTAACCCTGTTGCCGGATGGTCCCGATCAGGTATTCGACGGTTGCCGGTTTCACCTTGGGCGTGAGCAAGGAAACCAGGCCGCTGATGCCCAGCGCGGTGATCCCCGCGATGCAGGCAGCGACAAAAACGACCCGTTTGTACCTGTTCCAGAGCGCCACCACGATGGCACGGCGGGGTTGTTCGATGTGCCCCTCGTTTTCCAATTGACGGTGCGCCTGCTGGATCTGGGCCTTCAGGTGCTGCGTTTGGCCGTATTCGGTAAGCCGGTCCAGGAACCGGGAATGTTCGACGACCAACTGGTCGACCTCCGGATTGGTAGTCCGGACATGTTCAAAAAGCTCCCTTTCCCCGGGCGTCATTTCTCCGCGGACATAGCGTTCGACCGCATCCAATAGGGTAGTGTCCTGCATCCTCTAGTTTTTAATCTGACTGAATATTTTTTTCAACCGCATCAAACATTTGTATTTCTGATTCTTGGCATTGTCGGCGTTCGTGTAACCAAATTCTCCCGCTATTTCGACCATGCTTTTCCTATCCAGGTAGTAGGCCTCGATCAGGCTTTTGCAAGGTTCTCCCAGACTGTTCATCGCCTGTTCCATCGCCGCGAAATCGCGGCTGTGCTGTTCGTGGCGCTCGATGTCTTCCTCTACCGCCAGCTTTTCCTGCAAGTCCTCGACCTCGGGGGAAACGCGTTGGGCCTGATTGAGCCGTTTTAGCCAAAGTCTGCGGCAGACGGAATAGAGGTAGGTCTTGAGCTGACTGTTCAGTTTGAACGAGCCGGATCTGGCCTTTTCATAGAGCACGATCATGGCTTCCTGGAAAATATCGCGTGCATCTTCCGGATAGCCGCTGTTGCTGAGGATCATGGATTGAACCATGTTGTAATGCTGCCGGTAGATCGTCTCAATGGCCTTGCGATCGTTTTGAGCCAGTCCTTCGAGCAAGTCTTGTTCGTTGAAATCTGTCCTCACGCTTGTACTTTCTTTAATACTCAAATTAAACATTCGTAACCCAAACTAACGCGAAAAAAATCAGAAAGCGGCATTTTCGCGCTCAAAAACCAGTCAGTACGCATAAGGTAAAAAAATATGTAAAAATCATTGATAATGCTGGGTTACTTTTCTATAGCCCCCGGTATTAACCTCGAAACCATTCAATTAACGCAAAAAACAATTCTCAATGAAAAAGTTCTTTTTTGTAGCAGCTATCGTGACCGCATTCGCCGCATGTAACAACAGCGCCAGCACGGAAACCAAGGTAGATTCCACCAAAGTAACCGATTCCACGAAGATGACCACCGACTCTACGAAGATGGCCGGCGATTCGACCAAGATGATGTCGGACACGACCAAGAAAGACAGCACCGTTAAGAAGTAATTCGTTATAGGCAAGCAATCGTTAGAGGCTGTCCTGGATTCAGGATGGCCTCTGGCGTTTTGGGACAGGCCTAGCGAAGCGGAGGGAAGGGGTGTGACGCGGAGGGAAGCCGTGGGACGCGGAGGGAAGGGGTGTGACGGGCCTATTCGGCGATCGCGACGGGCTCGGGCGTTTTTGGGCGACGCGGCACGGGCAGGAAACCGGTGAGCAGTCCGAGCAGCGGGAGAAAGGCGCAGAGGTGGAAGACGTGTCCGATGCTGGTGCTGTCCGCGAGCCGGCCGAGAACGGCGGCCCCGATGCCTCCCATGCCGAAAGCCAGACCGAAAAATAGACCCGAGATCAGTCCTACCTTACCGGGCACCAGTTCCTGCGCATATACGAGGATCGCAGAGAACGCCGAGGAGAGGATCAGCCCAATGCAGACCGACAAGACGCCTGTCCAGAAAAGACTCGCGTAGGGCAGCATCAGCGTAAAGGGCGCCACGCCCAGGATCGAAAACCAGATGACATATTTCCGGCCGATGCGGTCTCCGACAGGTCCCCCGATGAAGGTTCCCGCGGCCACGGCCGCCAGGAAGAGGAACAGCATCAGTTGTGCGGTTTGGACGGATACACGGAATTTATCGATGAGGAAGAACATGTAGTAGCTGCTCATGCTGGCCATGTAAAAGTATTTGGAAAAGATGAGCACGAGCAGGATGCACAGCGCGATGGTGATCTTTCCCCGGGACAGTTGTGGGGATTGTATCGTCGCGGGGGCGGGCCTGTTGCGGCGTCGCTGCAGGTTACTGCTATACCAGGCGCCGGTACGCAGCAGGATGACGATCGCCAGCAGTGCGAACAATCCGAACCAAAGAATATTCGACTGACCGTAGGGGGCTACGATCTGCGCGGCCAGGAGCGGTCCGAGCGAGGCGCCCGTATTGCCGCCTACCTGGAAAATCGATTGGGCCATCCCCCGGCGTCCGCCGGATGCGAGATAGGCCAGTCGCGAGGCTTCGGGATGGAAGATGGATGATCCGACGCCGACGAGCGCTACGGAAACGAGGACGATGGGAAAGCTGGCAGCCTGTGACAAAAGCGCCAGACCGGTGCCGGTGAAGCACATGCCGGCGGCCAGCGAATAGGGTTGCGGTTTGCGGTCGGTGTACATTCCCACGAAGGGCTGGAGGAGCGAGGCGGTCAATTGAAAGCAAAAGGTGATCAGGCCGAGCTGGCCGAAATCCAGTTTCAACGACCGTTTGAGGAGCGGGTACGTCGAGGGGATCAGGGATTGCATGGTGTCGTTGAGCAGGTGGGAGAAACTGATCGCCAGCAGGATGGGGAAGATCGTTTTGCGAATGGCCGTTTCCGTTGGGGCTGCAGTGACAGTCTTGAGCATGATATGGTTCGCCGTTATGGGTTCATTTTCCAGGACCGAAGCGGTAGTCGTCATATAGGGTGCGGAAGATGCCGGAGATGAAGTGCGTGCCCGCGGATAGCCGCCGATAGGCTTCGCGGATCTCTTCGATGGGCTCGTACCGGTGGACGTAGGCATCGACGCCGTCCTCCTCCATTTTTTCGATAATCGCCGGATCGTAGACGCCAGAGTACAGCATGACCGAAGGCTGGGAGAAGCGATCCTTCAGCTCGCGGACCGCTTTTTCCGGACGGCCGTCTGGGACCGATCCGACAACGATCAGATCGAATGCATCTCCGGCATAGTCCTTTGCCGACAGCGCTCTAAAAACGTTTTCGCAGTAGGCTACGGAAGCCGACGGATTGATGGAACGGAACAATTCCTGGAAAGCAATGGAGATCAACGGCAGTTCATCGATCACGAGGACGCGATCCATCGGCCTGGCATGGTGGTTTGTTACAGAGGACATGTGAGACAAAAATAGCGATATTTGTCCTTTAATCATAATGGAGGAACAATGCGAGTTGCGATCAATGGAATGGGCAGGATAGGCAGGTTGCTGGCCAGGCGTTTGCCTGGAATGGAAGGCGTCACACTGGTGGCGGTGAACGATATCATGGAACCGGAGAATCTGGCGTACCTGTTGCGTTATGATTCGGTGTATGGCACATTGCCGGCGGCGGTTTCGTATGCAGACGGCCATCTTTCCATCGGCGATCGGAAGATCGCTGCATTCCGCAGCGAGGACCCGGGGAGGCTGCCCTGGGGCGATTTGGGCATCGATGTCGTGCTGGAATGCTCGGGCCGGTTCACGCATGCGGATACGGCGGCGGTCCACCTCAAATCCGGAGCGCGCAAGGTGTTGTTGTCGACTAGCGGATCGTCCGACATCCCCTTGCTGATCTACGGGTTCAACCAGCACGCCCTGACGGCGTCGACCGGCATCGTTTCTCCGGGCGGGTGCATGACCAATTGTACGACGCATCTGCTGTACCTTTTGAACCAGATCGGTATCGAGTCAGCGCAGGTGAACATTTTGCATTCGTATACATCGCGGCAGGAACTGGTGGATGCGCCTCACCGGCAGTACCGCCGGGGCAGGGCGGCCGCGGAATCGATCATCCCGGTGGAGATCGACCTCGTCGTTTCGCTGGAGCGGTTGTTCCCGTCGCTAAAGGACCGGATCGCCACGGTTTCGACGCGGGTGCCGGTGGCCAATGGTGCCATGGCGGACCTCACGGTGCAACTGAAAACGACGTCTTCCGTCCGCGAGATCAATCAGCTGCTCCGAACGGCGGCGCTGGGAGCATACAAAGGAGTCCTGGAGTATACCGAAGAGCAAATGGTGTCGCTGGATATCAAAGGGAACACGAACTCTTGTGTCGTGGACGGCAGTCTGACGTCGCTGGTCGGCAGACAGGCGAAGGTGATCGCCTGGTTCGATAACGAATATGGATACACCAGCAGGATGATCGATTGGTTGTTCTATTTCAGGCAATTCCTGTAACCCGGAATCATCAAGCAATGAGCAGTCTTTCCCGTCGTCTCGCCTCTATCGACGCCTACCGGGCGATCACGATGTTCTTCATGATCTTTGTGAATGACCTGATATTCGATTTTCGCGTTCCGTATTGGCTCGAGCACGCCGCGGAGGGAGAAGACCGTCTGGGTTTTGCCGATACGATCTTTCCGGCGTTTTTGTTCATCGTCGGCTGTTCTATTCCGCTGGCCATCCGTAACGGGCGGGAAAAGGGATTCACGGGCTGGGATACGGTGGGACATGTCCTGCGGCGGAGCCTGGCGCTGCTGGTCATGGGCTATTTTCTGGTCAACTACGAAGAATTCACCACGGGGCCGGCGCCTGTCTCGCGATTCGCCTGGTTGCTGATCGTCACCCTCGCCTTCTTTTTTATCTGGCTGGTATACCCTCAAACCTGGCCGTGGTGGCGCAAAGCGCTTTGGCGCGGCATCGGGGTCGCAGCGTTGGCTCTTATGGTCTATGTCTACCGGGGTGGGACGACCGAACAACCGGCGGGCATGCAGGCGTATTGGTGGGGTATCCTGGGGCTGATCGGATGGGCTTACCTCGCCTGCGCGTTGTTGTACATGGCGGTTGGCGAGCGGCTCGGATTGCTCGGTATGCTGTTCCTGGTCTTTCTCGGGATATCGGTTGCATCGTGTTCCGGCTGGCGCGGGATCAGGCCCTGGCTACCCTATATATCGCCGGGAGATGCGGGAGGGCTGACCGCCTTTACCATGGCGGGTGTGATGACGACGATCTAT
>DASZYU010000364.1:0-14809 GCA_035545215.1 Puia sp. | reverse complement strand
AAATGAACGGATCGAGACCCGTCGTATCCGGCCAAAGGTTCGGGCCCGATACCACCAGCTTTTTTACCTTCCCGGGATGCCGCAACGCGAGCAACAAACCGCTGATCCCTCCGTCGCTCCAGCCCACGACATAACAACTGTCCAGGTGCAAACTGTCCAGCAGCGCGTTGAAATCGTCCGCCATCATTTCGAAGGTCAGCGAATCACCCGCGTCGACGCTTTTACCATGCGCGCGACTGTCCACGGCGATCACCCGGTAATGTTTTGAGAAGTAGGGGATCTGGTTGGAAAAAACGTTGATCGACCCCCCGTTGATATGCAACAGGAGGAGAGGGGCCCCCTGCCCATACGTCTCGTAATAAAGCCGGATACCCCGGGTGGCCAGATAATGACCTGCAGCCTTGTTGTCCCCATATTGAACCTGCGTACAGGCGCACAGGCCATAACAGCAAAGAGAAAGGCCGACAAGCAGTTTTTGAAGCATAGCAGTTATAGTTAGGTACGAATGTAGCGAATTCAATGCGCAACCCGCCCAACCTCCGCCCGCCGCCCGCACCCTTCTGCCCGCCCAACCTCCGCCCGCGGCCCGCACCCTTCTGCCCGCCCAACCTCCGCCCGCCGCCCGCTCCCGCGACCTCCGCCCGCCGGGACTCGCCTTTCAGGTAGCCGGATTACCGTTTGAGTAGAATCACTGGCGACGCGTTTTGGCAAATCGTAACTTAAGGAGGCTAACAGATGTATCACGCTAAAACCAACGTTATGCCAAAACTCACTGTCACCCGGTATGCGGCCGCCTTATGCCTGGCCCTTACCACGTTCACGTCGCCAGGCCAGGTCACTACCCCCCGGGTTCCCAGCCCCGCCGCAAGCGTTTCTCAAACGGTCGGTATCTCTACCATCGGCGTCAGCTACTCGAGACCCTCCGTCCGCGGCAGACAAATATGGGGAGCCCTCGTGCCCTACGGGTGGAATAAACAGGGCTTCGGATTGGGCAATGATGCTCCCTGGCGCGCCGGGGCGAACGAGAACACGGTCCTTCATTTATCTCACGATGCGAAGGTGGAAGGTCAACCGGTGCCCGCGGGTGACTATGGTCTTTTCTTCGTCATCAACAAAGACAATACCGCCCAGGTCATCCTTTCGAAAGACTACCGGTCCTGGGGCAGCTTCTTCTATGACTCCACGCACGACCAGCTGCGGGCGAACATTTCGCCGCGGTCCAATGCCATGACCGAACTGCTGACCTACGATTTTCAAAACGTCACGAAGAACTCCGCTGAGCTGGATTGCAGCTGGGAAAAAATGCAATTCCCCGTAAAGATCGAGTTCGACGTGGACAATATCGTCATGGCCAATGCCGCGCAGGAACTGCAGGGATCCATCGGGTTCACCTGGATAGGCTTCTTTACCGCGGCCAATTATGCCTTCCAAAACAAGGTGAACTATGACCAGGCGCTCACCTGGATCGACCACGCGATCGCCATGAATGCCAATTTTAACGATCTGAGCCTCAAATCGCGTTTACTCAAGGCCGCGGGTAAGGGCGACGAGGCGGATAACGTCATGAAAACCGCTATCGACGTTTCGACGGAAATCGAGCTCAACAACTACGGCTATCAATTGCTAGCTCAAAAACAGGAGGACAAGGCGATCGAGATGTTCGTCCTCAATACGCAACGCCACCCGAAAAGTGCGAACTGCTTCGACAGCCTCGGCGAGGCGTATGCCCTCAAAGGCGATAAAAAGAACGCGATCCTCAATTTTAAAAAATCGCTCAGCCTGAATCCGCCGGCGGCGACAAAAGCCAATTCGGAGAAATACCTGAGACAGTTCGGTGCGATGTAACTCAGGCGTCTTGCGACTGCGACAATACCGGTTGGATGTCGACCACCGGTGTGCCGCCAATGGCCTTCAGTTCGATCCATGCTTCGGGTGCGGATTCATAACCTTGTTTGGGTGCGTCTTCCCTGTTTTTGATGGGGCTTCGGACCGATCCTATCGGTTCGAGCGTAAATTCGTTTGGCATCGCTGATTTATTTATTCACAACATTTGTCTGCAATGATATTGAAATTCAATTTCTTCGGGCCACAGGCGTCCCAACGCATACCTTCTTCGCCGGCTGCGGGCACACGCAGGGGTTGCAAATTTCAGGATCACCTGTTATCTTGTACCCTAATCCTTCTTCTACAGAGTCGATACCCTTTGAGATACCATGATCCAATTCATTGTATTTCAAATCGAAAATGAGACTCTATGTTACACGCAAAAGACCTTCGTTTCGGGAACAAGGTGTTGAACCGAAAAGGCGAGGTGATCACCGTTCAGCAAATCCACAGCGCAAGTATTGTTTATGACACGGCCATCAGCGTCAGCAGACGCCACCTGTCCAAAGTCAGCGGCTATGACGCGTCGTACACCGCCGAAGTGCTCGAAGTAGTCAAAGAAGCCGGGCTGCAGGAGATCGAACCCATACCGCTGACTCCGAAAGTCCTGGAGAAATGCGGTTTCAGGAATTTCGTCAGGGAGGAGTGGATCATTACTTACGGTAACACGCATACGGATTTCGAGTTCACGCACGACGGCCTGAAACTGAGACATCCTTCGCCTTCGCGCGTCTCCATCAGGTACCTCCACCAGTTGCAGAATTTCTTCTACGCAATATCGGGCCAGGAGTTGCAGATCGAACTCTGAGTGCCGGGAGAACGTAAAAAAACCTGCCATCCGACGGATGGCAGGTCGATTCGATGGTGAAGACTCGAATTGCCCTAAGCAACGCCTGAAAAGGCAGGGGCCTACTTTACATTCTTGCTGACGATCTTCGCAAGATCGAACATGGACACCTGGTCTTTGCCGCCGAAAACGGTTTTCAGCTTACTATCGGCATTGATCATGCGCTTGTTCTTGCTATCCTGCAGTTTGTTCTTTTTGATATAGTCCCATATCTTCTTGACGATCTCCGTACGCGGCAAGGGCTTGTTGCCAATCACTTCCGCGAGCACCGGGCTCGGCGTCAGCGGTATCATGAAGGCCGCATTGGGTTTCCGCGTAGATTTTTTGGCCGCTTTTTTAGCCGCTTTTTTGGGGGCTTTTTTTGCTGCTTTTTTCGGAGCTTTTTTGGCCGCTTTCTTCGCAGCCTTCTTGGTAGCTTTTGCCATGTTTATTTCATTTTAATGGGTTAATGAAATAAATGTACAGATTTTAATTTTTCTGAATGCATAATTTTTCAAAATTCTCTCGAAGATTCGTCGAATTAGCGCGTTTTGTACCCCGCGGGTCGCTTCTCTTTTCCGGGTGGCTGCCGGCCGGGCTGGCCCGATACGGCGATTATTTCACTAATTTTCCCCTAAAAAATGCGCCCGCCTTTCGGACTTTTTCGCGGACTTCTGCTTTGCATCGGGGTTATACTGCACTCCGTCTGTATCGCCGGTGACATCACGCTTTCCTCCCCGGACGGGCGCCTGCGTTTCGAATTCCGGTCAGGGGAAGGCCTCCCCGTCTACAGCGTCTGGTACCGGGACCGGCCGGTCATCGTTTCCTCGCCCCTGTCACTCGTTTTCCGTGGTTCGGGCAATAACCCCGTTCCCTCGGTACTGGGCCCCGGCTTGCGCGCGCTTACTCCGGGTTACCGCCAGGGACTGGATGAATATGCTTTGCCGGTTGGCCGAAACAGCAAGGTGCGTGACCGGTATAAGGAATGTACCATCCCCCTGTGGGAACCCGGCGCCCGCCGCCGGAGGATCGACCTGGTCGTCCGGCTATACGACGATGGCCTTGCGTTTCGCTGGACCTTTCCAAAACAACACGGGTGGTCGGCGTATGCGCTGCTGGCCGAGAACACGGGGTTCCGCCTTGCCGGCGACCCCGTATTGCTCGCCTCTTTTCTCCCTGGATTCACCACTTCGCACGAGAATAGGTATACCCGTCTTGCGCTCAGCGAGGTGAGGCCCGATACGCTGATGGACATGCCCGTCTTCATTCAATGGCCGGGGGATTCGCTGTGCATGGTCATCACGGAGGCGCAGCTGACCGATTATGCAGGTATGTACCTGGTCAAACACGACGGCATGCTGAAAAGCGATCTGTCTCCGCTTCCAGGCGGTCCTCCCGATGTCGAAAATTCACCCGTCGCTGCCGCCGCCGCCGGCGCGGTCCGCGTCAAAGCCATCCTTCCCCATCAAACGCCGTGGCGCGTCCTGTTCATCGGCCCCAGACCGGGCGCCTTTCTGGAATCCAATCTGCTCACGGACCTGAATGCCCCCTGCGCGCTGAAAGACGTCTCCTGGCTTCACCCGGGGAAAACGGATTTCCACTGGTGGAATGGCGACATCCTTCCCGACACCACCATTTCCCCCGGCATCAATTTCGAGACGAATCAGTACTACATCGATTTCTGCGCGCGCAACGGGATCGAATACCATACCGTCATCGGCTTCGGGGGCATCGCCTGGTACACCAACGACGGCGTCAGCTACGACGCGGGCCCGCATTCCGACCCCTCGAAACCCATCCCCGGTCTGGATATCAAACAGATCTGCGATTACGCCGCTTCCAAAGGGGTGGGCGTCCGCGTATGGGTACACTGGAAGGCGCTTTGGCCGCACATCGACTCCGCTTTCGCCCGTTTCGAACGCTGGGGTATCAAAGGCATGATGGTCGATTTTTTGAACCGCGATGACCAGGAGATGGTCAATATCCAGACAGCCATCCTGAAAAAGGCCGCCCGGCATCATTTGCACATCCAGTTCCACGGCGCTTATAAACCGACTGGCCTTATCCGCACGTGGCCGAACGAGCTTACCCGCGAAGGCACGCTCAACTACGAGAACGACAAATGGAACGATCCCATCACGCCCGACGACGACCTAAACGTCGTCTTTACGCGGCTGATGGCAGGCGCGACCGATTACCACCTCGGCGGCTTCCGCGCGGTAACGCCGCAGGAATATAAACCGCGGTTTACACGCCCGCTCGTTCTGGGCACCCGCTGCCACATGCTGGCGATGTACATCGTGCTCGAGAGCTATTTGCCCATGGTTTGCGATTACCCGGCCGCCTATGAAGGGCAGCCTGGTTTCGATTTTCTGAAAAGCGTACCCTCCACCTGGGACGAGACCCGCGTCCCAGTCGCCATCCCGCGCGAATGGGTCGCCATCGCCAGACGCAAAGGACAGTTGTGGTGGCTGGGGGCGATCAACAGCAGCGTCGGCCGCGTGGCCACGATACCGCTGGATTTCCTGCCGGCTGGCAATTATGAGGTCACCATCTGGCGCGACAGCCCGGATGCGGGCCGGGATCCCAACCAATTGATTAAAGAGACACGTACGATAAACGCCGGCGGTAGTCTCACCATCGCCCTGGCGTCGGGAGGAGGATGCGCGATGCAATTGAGGAAAGTGGCGCCGTAATGAAAATCCAACCGCGGTGCGGCCCGTTCTCAACGGGTGTAACGGATTCTTCGTATGTCCGACCCCGTTAATTGGGTCATTCCGTTTTATGCAAGTCGGGCAAACAGCTCTTTCGCACCATACCGATCAGTTTATCGAGATCGAATGGTTTCTCGATATAGTCATCCGCGCCGGCTTCCAATGCGAGCCGCGCCACATCCTGGTTGGCGCTGAAGAAGACGATCGGCAGTTTGCCATGCTGAGACGAAGCGCGGATCGTCTTCGAAGCACGCACTCCTCCGCTGGGAGGGATTTTGTTATCCATCAGGATGACGTCTGGAAGCACGTGGTCCAATTTTTGCAACACGTGCTCGCAATTGTTTTGCGTATAGGTTTCGAAGCCGTTGTCTTCCAGGAGGATGGTGCATACTTCGAGGATGTCGGCGTCGTCATCGAAGATCAATACTTTCTTCTTCATGCGGTTGGTTTGGATGTGCGATTAAAATACTGATGCAAAAGTGACCGATTAATACCCTACTTTTAGCGTCCAACCATTAAATTACGATAATAAAACCGCAACTCCATGGCGATTGACATTTCCAAGCTATTAAAGACAAGAAAGAAAGCGCTGTTTGAAAACTGGATGCAGAACCAATTGAGCAGCGAAGGTTTGCGCGAAGACCTGGTCAGCAATGAAGAACTGCGGTCGATCTCCGAGGAGCTCGTCGACGTTTTGCTGCAGAACTTAACCGCGGAAAACCTGGACAACCCGTCGGACCCGTCGTTCGACCCGGTAATCGAGATCCTGGGCGGTATCGCCGTTACCCGCGCCAGACAGGGTTTCAGCCCACGCGAGACCGGCATGTTCGTGATCAGCCTGAAAGAGGCCCTGCTCGCCCAGCTGCAGGACGAGATCAGGGACAACCCCAGGGTACTCTTCGAGGCAGGCATCAAGATAGGCCGGATCATGGACCATTTTGCCATCAACAGCTTTGAAACCTTCATCAAGGGCCGCGAGGAAGTGATCCTGCGCCAGACCGATGAGCTCTCCGAGGTATCCACACCCGTCATCCGTATTTGGGACCGTATCCTGGCGTTACCCATCATCGGCACCCTGGACAGCAGCCGGACGCAGGTGATCATGGAAGCGTTGCTCAACGAGATCGTGGCCACCGGCAGCAGTATCGCGATCCTCGATATCTCCGGAGTTCCCGCGGTCGACTCGCTGGTCGCGCAACACCTCATCAAGACGGTCAGCGCCACCCGGCTGATGGGCGCCGAATGCATTATCAGCGGCATCCGGCCCGAGATCGCACAGACAATCGTCCATCTCGGGATCGACCTGACCGATATCATCACCAAATCCAGTCTCGCCAGCGCACTGCAATATGCGTTCACGTCGCTTGGCCTGTACGTCAAAAAGGCCGGTAATAACCTGCAACCGCAAAAACAAGCTTAAATCTCAGCCTGATATGGATAAGATTCCAATTTTGCGAATGGGGCCGTTTCTGCTCGTGACCATACAGGTGGACCTGTATGACCGTCTTGCCCTTAACCTCGAGGCCGATCTGGTACAGATGGTCAGTAAGACCGGTGCAAAAGGGGTGCTCATCGATATCTCCGCCGTGAGCATCGTCGATTCCTTCATGGGGCGTATCATCGGCAATATCGCCAGCATGTCCCGGATACTCGATTCCGAAACCGTGGTCGTCGGCATGCAACCTGCTGTTGCCATCACCCTCGTTGAACTCGGCCTGCCCCTGAAAGGGGTGCACACCGCTCTGGACGTCGAAAGGGGAATGGACCTGCTTCGCTCGAAGATCGACCGTCGCGAGGACGGAGACCCGGAATTAAGCCAAGAAAATGATATTATCGCTGTCTAAAGACTATGTTATCATCCAAAGAGAACAGGACGTCATACTGTTCCGCAACCGCGTAAAGGAATTTGCGCAAAAGATAAAGATGAGCCTGGTCAACCAGACCAAATTGATCACGGCTGCCAGCGAACTGGTACGGAACATGTTAAAATACGCGGACGGCGGCACCGTTTCGATCGAGGTGGTTTCGAAGGGACGGGGCAATGGCATCCGTCTCGTGTTCAGCGACACGGGACCGGGGATCAGCGACATTCCGCTCGCGATGAAGGACGGATACTCCACCACGAAAAGCCTGGGTCTCGGTCTGCCGGGAGCAAAAAGGCTGGTCAACGATTTCAATATCGTCAGCGAAGTGAATAAAGGGACCGTCATAACAATAATAAAGTGGGCAAATGGTTAACAGGCAGTACAAAAGCTTTCGTGCCGATGACAGAAGTCTCTTTGCATTGCTTAAGAAAGACATCCGCCAGCAGGTAGCCGCCTGGGGGTTCGACGAAGCGAGGGCTGGAAAAATAGACATCATTGTCGCCGAGATGACTTCCAATCTCAGCAAATACGCCACCAACGGCCAATTGCTCGCAGGCGGAGGCGCCGATACGAACGGTGAATATTTCGAGGTCATCAGCATCGACAACGGACCCGGGATTCCCGATCTCAGCCGGGTCATGTCCGATGGGTATTCTTCCACCGGAAGCCTCGGGCATGGTCTCGGCAGTATCAAACGGCTCTCGGACCAGTTCGACCTGTATTCGGTACGCGATTGGGGAACCATCCTCGTCTCGCGCGTGTATAAACAGGAACCGGTGCGCACCCGGAAAAAAAAGATCGAATGCCAGGGGCTGAATATAGCAAAGTCCGGCGAAACAGTCAGCGGTGACGGCTTTTACACCCGGGACGCACCCGACTGTTGGCGTATCCTGGTGGCAGACGGGTTGGGCCATGGCGCCGGCGCGCATGCTGCAGTCGAGATGGCCGGGGCGGCATTCGCAGAGTGCCCCGAGGAGAGCCCTACGGAAACCGTACGTTTCATCCATGACCGCATCCGCAAAAGCCGGGGCATCGTGGGAGTGGTCATCATCCTCGACAAACAGGCGCAATCGTGGAAGATCGCGGGTGTAGGCAATATTTCGGTGAAGTGGAATGGGCACAACACCGGCCGGACCTATGTTTCTTATAATGGGATCATCGGGTTCAATATCCCCGGCTCGATAAACGATCAAATGCTGTCGCAGGAAGAGTTCCATCAATTCATTGCATGCTCCGACGGGGTACGCTCGAGATGGGACGTCGGGCGGTTCCCCGGCATCGGCGCACATCATGGAATGATAATTGCCTCAGCCATCTTCAAAGAATTTGCTCGTGGGACGGATGATACTTCGATAGTCGTCTGTAAATCGGTATAACCTATGCTTAAAGAGATCAGCCGAATTTCGCTCGAGAATGAAATGGACATCGTGGTAGCCCACAAACGGATGCTCGGCGTTGCGCAATTCTTTTCCCTTCTTCTGTCCACGCAAACCACTATTGCAACCGCGGTGGCCGAAGTCAGCCGCGTGATCATCGATAAGACGGACGACGGTTGGCTGAGCATCGGTATCGACGATGCCGGAGGTAAGTTCACGCTCAGCGGCACCATCAGTTTTCCTCCCGATACGAACGTCCTGCTTTCCGACGAAGGTCTCAAGTACGCCCAGCTGCTCGTACCCGATTACCGTGTCGACCGGGGCCCGGAAATGACTTCGATCTATCTGGGCATCGGCATCCCGAAGTCGTTGAAGATCACCCGGTCAAGGATCGCCGAGGCGGCTGCATACTTTCAGTCCATCGAGCCCGGTTCTCCCTACGAGCGGTTGAAGATGCGCAATTCCCTCCTTAGCCAGCAGGCGCTCGAAAAAGAGGCCGAGCTGCGCCATAGCCGCCTGCTCGACCAGAAGAAGAACGACTTTATCTCGATCGCCAGCCACGAGCTGAAAACACCCCTCACCTCGCTCATCGCCTTTACCAAGTTGGCCCTCAATACCGACGAATCGGAGGCTTCCCCGAAGATCCGCCGCTATCTCGAAAAGATCGATCACCAGACGCAAAAGCTCCACCTGCTGATCCAGCAGCTGCTCGACATAGCCCGCATCGAATCCGGCAAACTGGACTACAACATGCAACACCGCGAGTGGAATGGGTATATGGGCGAGGTCATGCTCATCCTCGAACAGATGGTGCCCACCCACCGCCTGACCTGGCAACCCTGCGAAATGCCCGTGGTGGTCATCATGGATGAGTTACGGATCGAACAGGTGCTGACCAACCTGGTGAACAATGCCGCAAAATATTCGGACGCCGGTGCACCCATCGCCATCTATTGCTCGGCAACCGACGAGGCGCTGACCGTCTGCGTTCGGGACCGGGGCATCGGCGTCTCCCGCGAGAACATCACGCGCATCTTCGAGAAGTATTTCCGGGACGAGGCCGTGGCCAACAAATACAGCGGGTTCGGCATGGGCCTGTATATTACTGCGGGTATCGTGCGCGAGCACAACGGGACGATCTGGGCGGAAAAGAACGAACAGTCCGGTTCCTCTTTCTATTTCACGCTGCCCGTCCATCCCGTAAGGACAGCCGGCACGGTGCGCGTCGGCCAGCCCTCGCCCGCTTGAGCGTTCCATCGATTTCGGCGTAAATTGCACGACTAAATCCCGTCGGATGGACAACCCTTATCTTTCTTTGCTGAAAACTGCCTGGCATTACTCCTCCCATAAAAAAAAGAGATTTGTGCTCGTCTATGGCATGTTCGTTTGCGCCAGCCTCGTCAATGCCCTCAATCCCTTGCTCTTCGGCTGGTTCATCGGCATGCTGCAACATGATATCCGGCACGTCTGGCATTATGCCCTCCTCTACGCTGCCGGCTATATCGGCCTGAAACTCGCGCAGTGGTGTTTCCACGGTCCCGCGCGGATCATGGAACGCGACCTGGCTTTTCACCTTAGCCGCAACTTCCTGCAGGAAAAATACCATCAGGTACTGCATCTGCCGGTCAAATGGCAGCAGGACCACCACAGCGGTGCGACGATCAACCGCGTCCGCAAGGCGTATGAATCGCTGCGCGAATTCTTCGACCGCGGCTTTATCTATCTCTATACACTGAACAAGCTGGTCATCTCGGTGGCCGCCATCCTCTATTTTTCACCCTTCTATGGTAGCATTGCCGTGCTCATGGGCATCGGTACGATCCTGGTCATCCGCACCTTCAACAGGCCCTTCCTGCGCGCGGTGGACGAGGTCAATGAAAAAGAACACATCGTCTCCGCCACGCTTTTCGACAGCCTGTCCAATATCATGACCGTCATCACGCTTCGCCTCGAAAAAAGCATGGAAACCGGTCTGCTCGCCAAGGTGCGGGATATCTTCAAACCTTTTCGCCGCAGCGCGCTGATCAATGAGTGGAAATGGTTCTGCGCCGAGATGCTCATCGCCTGCATTTACGGGATGATCACACTGGGCTACATCTATCAGCACTGGACGCCGGGCAGGCTGTTCGAGGTCGGCGGTCTGGTCGCCCTGCTGGGCTTCGTCAACCAGTTCACCAGCGTATTTACCGACATCGCTTTCCAGTACACCAATATCATGCTGTACGATTCCTACGTCAAAACGGCCTCGGGCATCAGCGAAGCATACGCCGAACGGCACCGCGCAGATATTCCCGACGGCTTGTCCGACGGTTGGGGTTCGCTCCAGATCGCCCGTCTCAATTTTTCCTACCATGCGGAATACGATGCGAGCCACCACGCCCAAAGCCTCCACGATCTGCACCTGCACATCCGCCGGGGCAAACGGATCGCGCTGGTCGGGGAAAGCGGCAGCGGCAAGACAACCCTGCTGTCGCTGCTTCGCGGTCTCTATAACCCCGAGCCGGGTGTCGAGATCGTCCTCGACGGCCGCCCCGTCGCGTTCGAACAGCTCAATGGATCCGTCACCCTGTTCCCGCAGGAGCCGGAGATCTTCGAGAATACGCTTTCTTATAACATCACGCTTGGTCTTCCATTTCCGGAGGAGGAGATCCTCCAGGTCTGCGACGCCGCCCATTTTACCGAGGTGGTCCGCCAACTCCCGCAAGGGCTGCAATCCGATATCCGCGAAAAAGGCGTCAACCTTTCCGGCGGCCAAAAACAGCGGCTCGCCCTGGCCCGCGGGATCCTCGCCGCCCGCGATAGCGCGATCGTCCTGCTCGATGAGCCCACCAGCAGCGTAGACCCCCGCACCGAAGCGATGATCTATGACGGCCTGTTCGAGACTTTCGCCGACAAAGCGGTCATCTCGTCCATACACCGCCTCCACCAGCTGGCCCGGTTCGACTATGTCTATATCCTGCACCAGGGCCGCATCATCGGAGAAGGCACGTTCGAATACCTTCGCGACAACGATCCGGCTTTCCGCGAAATGTGGCGCCGCGCGGCAAGCCCTCATTGAGTCCGCCCGATCGCCATACCGAGCCGGCCCCGCGGCAATCCTCCGGTCCAGGTGAGTCCGCGCCCGCTCAGATGAGTCCGGCCAGTTCGAGGCTTTTCTTCTTCAGGCGGCGCACGTCCATATCCTCGATAATGGGATCGGGGGTCAGGATCAGCGAGGTGCCGTTCCGTTTCCACCAGTCATGGTCCTTTATCTCGCGGAAATGGATGACGCCGACGAGATATTTCCGGTCGTTGTCCGCATGCCATTCCTCGATCGCCTGAAACCGTTCCTTCGGGATATATTTCAGGTCGTCGAAGCTCAGGTAGACACGGACAAAGAAGTCGTCCGTCAGCCGGTGCGGCGTGTGATGGTACAGCTTTTTGTACTCGTATTTGTATTCGTACCGCAACGCCGACAGATCGCTGAGCACGGCGCTGGCCGTCGGAAAGGACCCCGCTCCCTTGCCATAAAAGAATTGTTTGTCGGCAAAACCGCTCTCGATCACGACGCCGTTGAATTCGTTCTTGACGAAGGCCAGGTGGTCGTCATGCGGGATGAACTGCGGTAAAACGAATGCCGCCACTTTGCCGTTACCCAGTTTCTTGGCCTGCGCCACGAGCTTGATATCGTAACGCTTTTCCCGCGCCACCTCCGCATCGCCGGCCTGCACATGCGTGATGCCGTTGAAGACCAGATTGCCGGCAGGCTCCACGATGCCATAGGCGTGGGTCAGCAAAAAAGTCCACTTGTTCGCGGCGTCGTATCCCTCTACGTCCAGCGAAGGATCGCTTTCTGCGAAACCCAGCTGCTGCGCGAGCAACAACGCTTCCTGGAAACCGAGCTTCTCCTCGAACATCTTCGTGAGGATGAAATTCGTGCTGCCGTTGACGATCGCCTTGATCGAATGCAACAGGTCGTTGTCATAATATTCCTCGAGGTTGCGGATCACTGGGATGGATGCGCAGGCAGCCGACTCGTACAACAAAGACGCATTCGTTTCCTTTTGCAGCCGGAGCAGCTCGGGCAAATGCTCGGCGATCATTTTCTTGCTCGCGCTGACCACCGATTTGCCGCTGGTCAGGGCCCTCGATACGATCTCGTAGGCGGGCCCCGATTCGTTGATGACCTCGACGATCACGTTGATGTCCGGGTCGTTCAACAGGAGATCCCGGTCGGTGGTGAACAGTTCCGCCGGGGCCTCTCTTTTTTTCCCGGGATGTTTGATACATACCTTTTTGATCGTTGCCTTTAACGAAGGCGTTTGTTGCAGGACCTTGTAAAGCCCTTCGCCCACTACCCCGAACCCGAAAAGACCGATCGTCAGCTGCTTATGCGTTTCCATGCGTTATATTGAAAGTGTTTGATGATTGCTCTTTTTGAATGCCGCGGCCACCGTAGGCGCGCCTGCGACTACAGAACCCCCGGCCGCTGCCTGATCCGGGACCGCGCTTCCCGTCCGCTCCGTCAGCCGGTCCAGCGCCTGACGCAGATCGTCGATCAGGTCTTCCGCGTCTTCCAGACCAGCCGACAGCCGGATCAGGCTGTCCGCTACACCCGCCGCCCTTCTCCGCTCGGCGGGGATGGTCTTGTGCGTCATCTGCGCAGGGTGTGACACGAGGCTTTTTATCCCGCCCAGGCTCTCCGCCAGTTTGAACAGCCGCGTGGACGTCACCACGCCAGTGGCCGCTTCCTGCGAATCATCCTTCAGCGAAAAACTGACGATACCGCCGAACCCCTTCGACTGCCGCGCGGCCACCGAATGACCCGGATGCGTCGGCAGACCGGGATAGTACACCTTGTCGACGGCCGGATGCTGCTCCAGGAACGCGGCGATGGCCCGCGCGCTCGCGCAGTGCTGACGCACCCGCAGGTGAAGCGTTTCGATGCCCCTGATCAGCAGCCAGCTGTCGAACGGTCCCAGGATCGCCCCGCCGGCATTCTGCAGGAATTTTATCCGCTGCCCCAGCTCGGCATCCGCCGTAACCACCAGCCCGGCGATCAGGTCGCTGTGGCCGCCCAGGTATTTCGTTCCCGAATGGACCACGATGTCGGCGCCCAACGACAGCGGCTGCTGCAACGCGGGCGATGCGAAGGTGTTGTCGACGCATAAAAGGATCTTCTCATCGGACCGGCCGCGCCCTGCCGACTTGGACGTGTGCCCGAATTCCGCCTTTGCAATCTTCGCGATAGCCTGTATATCGGTTATCTTTAGGGTAGGATTCGTCGGCGTCTCGATCCAGATTAGTTTCGTTTTCGGCGTCAGCGCGTTGAAAACGGCGCCGGGGTGACTGGTATCCACATAGCGTACCGTGATCCCAAACCGCTTGTACACCTGTTCGAAAAGCCGGAACGCGCCGCCGTAGATATCGTCTACAGCGAGGATCTCATCACCCGTTTGCAACAGCTTAAGCACGGCGTCTATCGCCGCCAGCCCGCTGGCGAACGCGGCGGCCGTACTGCCGCCTTCCAGCTGCGCCACGAGGTTTTCCAATGTGGCCCGCGTCGGGTTTCCGGTCCTGGAATAATCATACCCTTTGTTCACCCCCGGCGCCTCCTGCACGAACGTGGAGGTCTGGTAAATAGGCACCGAGATCGCTCCGGTCAGGGGATCGACGGGAATGCTGTGGAGCAATTGTGTTGTCGCTTGCATAAAACAAATTTCTTTTTGGTTAAAAAATTGTCCAGCGACACCACTTACCAAGTACATCGTCAGAAGATTGGATTCCTGCCGGATGGTTCGCATCCGGGCAAAAAAAAACTCTTCTGATCCGTCAGAAGAGCTTTGAATATGTTTTGTCGATATTGCCAAGCCGGAATTCTGACTTATCTGTCCCGATATTCCATCGGGATGGAGTTGGCACCTTACTTTCATCCGCAACGCAAATGAACGCAGGTTGTCAAGGCTTCATCGGGCCATTTCCCTCAGCCTTTCTTGATAAGAGATGTTGTAAGAACTGCCGCAAAGTTAACGCCTTTTTTGAATTTACCAAATTCGGCTCCCGCTCCCACGCTTGCCCCGCCGCTTGCCCCGCCGCTTGCCCCGCCGCTTGCCCCGCCGCTTGCCCCACCCGCCGCCAGGTCTGTTTAACGGCTTGATTTTCTCG
>DASZYU010000363.1:0-3425 GCA_035545215.1 Puia sp. | reverse complement strand
CGTGTACCGAAGCGTAGTCCAGGCCGGCCGATTCCATGACGCCCGGGCGGAAATTATGCGTCAGTACGTCCGCGCGTTCGATCAGCCGGCGGATGACGGCTATGTCTTCGGCGGATTTGATGTCGGCAGTAAAGCTTTCTTTGTTGCGGTTGATGGTGTGAAAAAGCAGCGAGTCCTGGTCTACCCAGAGATTCTTGATCGAAAGACGACGGCAGGCATCCCCGGAGCCCGGCCGTTCGATCTTGATGACACGTGCCCCCAGGTCCGCGAGCCGCAACCCGGCCGAGGGACCCGATAAATATTGGCTGAATTCCAATACCGTTATTCCGTGTAAGGGCAATTCATTCATGCGTTAACAGGATGTTTTTTCAAACTTTCGTGGTACAGCCGGTCCATCGTGCCGAGCGTCGCGGCCGCGTCGCGCTTTCCCATCAGGTGTTCGCGGATGGGTTCCCCCGCATGGTCCTGAAAATGCAGGTACCCGTCGTAGCGGGGTCGCATATAGCACCTCTCCATCGCGGCATAAGTGGAATAGAAATAATTGTTGGTAAGCCGGTTGGCGCCCGCGCCGATCCATGCCAGCCGGTGGCCGGGCTGACCTCCATGTTCTACATACAAGGTCGATTGGACCAGCGGCGATACGATCCATTCGGCGAAGGCAAGCGCTGTTTCGCGGTGAAGGCTGCGCGAGGAGACAGCCAGGCCCGTTCCTCCCATCGTGCCGCGCAACCGGCCGCGGCCGTTGAAATGCGCCAGATCCCCATAGGTCAACCGGTGACGCGCGTACCCTTCGCGGGAGTAATTGGAATACCCGTAAGCGAACGGGCAATACCAAAACTCATCCGAGGCGGTCATGCATTCCGCCACCGCTATCGGATTGAAAGAAAAGAATCGCTCGTCGATCTGCCCGTACAACTCGCGCATCGTGTCGAGCGCAGCCTTGCCGGTCCCGGCGTCGATCACGCCGTCGCCGTTTTGAAAAGGACGCGCGCCATGAGCGATACAGAACATATAAAAGTTCATCAGGAGATCGATCGGGATGGCGGGGACGGCGAGTTTTCCCCTTCGGGCAATGACCAGTACTTCTTCCCAGGTCGCGGGTGGACAGAGATCGGCCTGGCGCAACAGATCGCTTCGGTAGCTGGCGACAGGCGTGGCCGCATCGATGGCCAGCGCCCACTGGTGACCATGGTAAGCATAGCTGTGGTGCGAATAACCGACACTGTTTGCCGCCTGATCGGCGAGATAGGCCGCGGGCAGGTGTTCATCCAGCGGAAGGACGCAGCCCAACGTGGCGGCCCTTCCTACCCAGGGATGATCGATGATCAGCAGGTCGTAATCGTCTGTCAGCGCTTCGATCGGATAGTCTGCAAACTGTTGCAAACTCCTTTTCTCCCACACGATACTCACCGCGGGATGTAGCTCGCCGAAGCGTTGCGCTGCCGCGACCAGCGGTGTGAAACCCCGGCTGTGGCTCCAGGTGATGCCCTTAAGGACCTTCGTGCCGCCGGGCGCGCCCGCGTATTTCGCTGTTTCAGGCATGGGTCGATTTTTGGACCAGCAACAGGTGTTCGCAAACCAGGACGAGCTGGCTGTGCTGGTTGGCCACTTCCACGGCTTCCACCACCAGACCGTAACCCGGCTTCTTGTGATCGGCTTTGCTCTTGATCTTCACCTCCGCACGGATCGTGTCGCCGATGAAGACGGGACGAACGAACCGGAGACGGTCGTAGCCGTAGGTCATGGCAACCTCGTTGACCCAGTCGGCGGTCAGCCCGATCGCTACGCTGAAAACGAGCGTCCCGTGGGCGATCCGCCGTCCGAACGGCTGCGTTTTGCACCATTCCTCGTCCATATGATGTGGGAAAAAATCACCCGTTTGACCGGCATGCAGGACGATATCGGTCTCGGTGATCGTGCGGCCCCTGGTCTGGCGGGTATGCCCGGTCTCGAATTCTTCGTAAAATTTCTTCATGTTCAGCAATCGTGGGTCTCTCCGGCTACGGAGAAGGGATGATTGGGAAATGAAGGTACCGATGGGCCCTGCGGCCGGCAATGTCAGGTTTGACTATTTTGATGGATTATTTTACTATTTCTCTATGACCAGTCCCTCGGGTTTTGCGCCCAGTTCAGCCAGTGTCGAAGAGAGTTCGGCCACCATCGGGTCCGGCCCGCAGATGTAAAAAGGCTGCGCGAAATTACTGATCTGCTCGCGGAGGAACGCCTTGTCGATCCGGCCGCTCAGCAGACCCGGCCGGTTTTCCCGCGTCAGCAAAAAATTCGCGCGCACGCCGAGGATGCGGAGCAGCTCCTCGCGCTCGATGATGTCGGCTGCTGTCTTATTGGAGAAGTAGAGGATGCTTTCTTTTGCGCGGCCGTCCTTGTGTAATTGCCGGAAGATGGCGAGGAAGGGCGTGATCCCCGCGCCGCCCGCAAGGAAAACGCCGGGTCCCCGGTATTCGATGGCGCCCCAGACATCTCCGATGATAAGCTCATCGCCTGTTTGCAACTGGTGAAGCAACGCGGTCATTCCGTGTCTTTCGGGATAGCCCTTGATCGTAAACTGGAGCCAGGCGTCGTCGTTCAACCCGGTAAAAGTGAACGGATGCTTGTTGTCTTTCCATTCCGGACGGTTGACCGATACGTCGGTGGCCTGACCTGCAATAAAACGGTAGCCTTTGGGCTTTTCCACGCGAAATTCTTTGACATCGTGTGTTACCTGTCTTATTTCGAGCAATTTGACGATGTGATCCATAACCCGCAATTTACGAAAAATCGTACCATGGCTCGTCGGGATAACGACCGTTGATGTTTACCGTTTCGCCGACACGCGGTGTGACCCGGTGTTTCAATTTCCGGATGGAGGGATAGTCGAGATGGTCATAATGATCGTGGGTGAGCAACAGGGCCTCGATCTTGTCCGGCATGAACGAAGCGCCTTTCAGCACGACGGGGGTGGGTGTTTGGTTTTGGAACCTGGCGTCTCGCGAGGATTGATCGGGCGGTGCCTTTGCAAATTGTCGACGATTTTACAAGCGAAAATTAAAATACTGATTTACAGACAACTAAGTTTTGCTTGTAAAAACCGGTCGTTGGGATATGGCACTGGTTAAAAGGAATACTAACTGACTTTATCGAATACGGTCTTCCAGGAACGATCGCCGCCCCGCAAGGTTGAAGGTCAGTTTCTCCTGGCTTGTGACCGGCGGTGCGCCAGGAAACGAGCTTGATACATGTAAACTTTGTAAATTATTGTAAATGTACAAAGCTCGCATAGATCATCTGCTCGATCTCCGTCTCCATCCACCAATGACTCATACCCCTTTGATTGGTCATCACCAGGCAAACTAGTTTGGCTTTCGGGTCCGCCCAATAGGTGGTACCATAATAGCCACCCCAACTGAATGTCCCCTCGTTGCGCACGC
>DASZYU010000362.1:0-20233 GCA_035545215.1 Puia sp. | reverse complement strand
GGCGCTATCATCGTGATAGTCCTGTTCTACGGCGGACACCTGCAGGGCATCTGGCTGGCAGCCGCCGGCCTGTTCTACGGCGCTCTCCTGCTGTGCAATGTCCTTAAAATCAAATTTGGCGCGCTGCAGATCGCGCTGGGTCTGGCCCTATGGTACGTGATGCTCCGCTCCGGCGTGGAAGCCTCGATCACGGGCGTCCTTTTCGCATTCGCTATGCGGGTGAATGACCTCGCAGTCATCGAAAAATTCATTCACAAACCCGTCAATTTCTTTATCCTGCCGCTGTTCGCACTGGCCAATACGGCTATCCTGATCCCAGGCGATATTTCCGGCGCCCTGAGCACGACCGTTAGCCTGGGCGTCCTGCTGGGTCTCGTTATCGGCAAGCCGCTCGGCATCTTCCTTGTCAGCCGGCTCATGGTGGCCCTTAATATAGCCCACCTTCCTTCCAACACGAAATGGCAACAACTGTTTGGCATGGGCACGCTTGCCGGCATCGGCTTCACCATGTCGATCTTCACCACGATGCTGGCTTTTAAAGAAGAAAGCTTCCGTGACATCGCCAAAATATCCGTCCTGCTCGCGGTGGTCGTCTCCACGGTGATCAGCATCGTGTATTTCAGGGCCATCGGAGGAAAATACGCCGCAAAACCGATGAACGTTCCAAACGCTCTTCAACCGCACCCGCAAACGGACCTCGGTCTTCATGCGGCTTAACGGCCCGTCCGACGGGTCGCCTGCTGCAAGCTCCGGCAGCCTGCTGTCCGGCCGCCATTCGGCGCCGGCCGCGCTTTTTTGAAAGGCGTTTTTTCATTCCGGCATACACCGATTGGCGTACCTTCACAGCATAAAACGATCGCCGATGCGCCGCTCGCTGCTTCCCGCCACCGTTGTTCTCTTCTTTGCCTGCTCCGTCCGCGCCCAAACACCGCTAGCCGGGACATGGACCGGCAATATCGTCGGGATCAACCTGGTCTTTCACTTTTGGACTACCGCATCCGGGAAAACGGAAGGCACGATGGACAGCCCGCAACAAGGCGCGACGGGTCTCCGCCTGGACCAGGTGAACGTCCAAAAAGACAGCGTCATTTGTCTGATGCGCACTCCGCCCATACGTTATGCCGCCGCGCGCACCAACGACTCCACGCTCCACGGCACCTGGTACCAATCCGGAAGAAGTATCCCGTTCACGCTCCGGCGGCTGAATGACTCCAGCGCCCGCGCCTATGCGCCGCCGCCCCGCCCGCAGACGCCGCACCCGCCCTATCCCTATCACAGCGACAGCGTGGAATACGACAATGCCGCAGGGACGGTCCATCTCGGCGCGACGCTGACCTATCCCGAAAAGGGAGGGCCATTCCCCGCGGCCATCCTGATCACGGGCAGCGGCATCCAGGACAGGGACGAAACGCTCTTTGGGCACAAACCGTTCGCCGTGATCGCCGACTACCTGACACGCCGCGGTTACGCCGTTCTGCGCGTGGACGACCGGTCCGCCGGTCTATCCACCGGCGACGTGGCGCATGCGACCAGCGCCGATTTCGCAGGAGATGTCGAAACGAGCCTGAACTGGCTGCTGACGAGAAAAGAGATCGATCACCGGCGGATCGGTCTGATCGGTCACAGCGAGGGTGGGATGATCGCGCCCATGCTGGCCGCCCGGCGCAAAGACGTCGCCTTCATCATTTCGCTGGCCGGACCGCTCGGCGGCTATTCGACCGTCATTTACCAGGTGGAAACACCGCTCGTACAGGCGCATGCCGCGCCGCAGGACATCCACGACGTCCTGGCAAAACAACGGATCGTATTGAACAATGTGCTCAAAGCTTCCGACAGCGCGTCGTTCATGCGCGGGGTCGACAGCGACTACCGGACCTATTGTGACACGCTGCCCGATAGTCTCAAATCCAAACTTTCGCCGCTCGCTCCGCCCGCGCGCCTCATGGCCGCGCTCGCCCCGCAGGCGCGCACGCTGGTGAGCCCCTGGTACCGGTGGTTCATCCGGTATGACGCCACGCCATATTATTCAAAAGTAAAATGCCCGGTGCTCCTGCTGGGCGGCGAAAGGGATATCCAGGTACCGAATGCCGCCGTCTTGCCGGCGGTCACCGAAATTTTGAAAGCGCATCACAATAAGCGAGTGGAATCGCATCTCCTGCCGGGCCTCAACCACCTGTTCCAGCATTGTCATACCTGCAGCGTGACCGAATACGGCCGGCTCGAAGAAACCTTTGCGCCCGAAGCGCTTGCGATCATGGGAGACTGGCTCGACCGGAACCTGCGTTGACAGACCGCCAACGCCGCTCACGCGGAATTGCGCGCGGCATTGATGATGCCAAAGCTGCTGCGCATGATCAGTTTCTCATAGACCTCTTTCATCGGCCGGCCGGCGCCTCCGCCGCCCTTTTCGAGCGCCTGGTATTTGGTCAGTGCATACTGTTGTATCGTACTCAACGGCAGCACGATCCGTTCGCGCATTTGTATCGACAGCTGTTCTACGGGGTAATCCGCCATCAACTCGTTCTTGCCCGACAACTTGAAAATATATCGCTGCGCGAGTTCGAACTCGTCGTAGATCAGCGCCCAGATCTCCCCATAGACGGGATGTTTCGAAAAATGCTCTGTCAGCGGGAAAAAACACTTCTTCATCGCCATCTCGCAATTGTCCAGCAAGGTGCGGAAGAACAGCGAGTCCCGGTACAGCTGTTTGACGGCCGCCCATTTCCCGTTCTTCTCCATCCATTGCAATGCCCGTCCCACGCCATAATAACCGGGGACGTTTTGCTTGAGCTGGCTCCACGCGCCCACGTAGGGGATCGCACGCAGATCCTTCAGCTCTAATCGCCCGGACGCCTTCCTTCTCGACGGCCGGCTGGCAATATTCGTTTCGCTGTAAAAGCGCAGCGGGCTCACCTCGTTCAGGTATTGCAGGAAATACGGGTGTTCCTTGAGCTTCGAATAAGCCTTGTAACTCTCCACGGCCATCTCCTGCATCAGCGCTTCCTCGCCGGCCTGGAGCGTCACCGCCTTTTCCGAGAACAGGTCGTTCGAGATACCGGCGTGGATCAATTGTTCGATGTTATACTGCGCCGTGTCGATGGTCCCGAAATTCGAGCTCACCGTTTGACCCTGTATGGTCAGCTGGATCTCCTTGTTGGAAATATTCCTGCCCATCGATGCATAGAACCGGTGCGTCTTGCCGCCGCCGCGCGCGGGCGGACCGCCGCGCCCGTCGAAGAATACCACGTCGATGCCGTATTGTTTCGAGACGCGCGTCAGTTCTTCTTTCGCCTTGTAGATCCCCCAGTTGGCCATCAGGTAACCTCCGTCCTTCGTCCCGTCCGAAAAACCGAGCATGATCGTCTGCGTATTGCCCCGGCGGCGCAGGTGCTCGCGGTAATCCTGGCGCTCGTACAATTCCTTCATGACAGCGCCCGATTCGCGCAGATCGTCCACCGTTTCGAAGAGCGGGATGATATCCACCGGCAGCCGGTCCTTCGCCCAGCCGCCCAACTCGAAGAGCGCCATGACCTCGAGCACGTTGCTCGCATTGCTGCTATGGCTGATGATGTACCGGCAGCAACCGGCTTCGCCATTCAGCCGCTGGATCGTCCGGATGGCGGCGATCGTTTCGAGTGTATCCTTCACCAGCGGGTCTTCGTACAAGCCCGCATCGGCGGTACCCTTTATTTCCTTCAGCGCCCCGATCCTTTCCTCCGGCGATAAGCTTGCATACCCGGGTGGCAACAGGCCCTGCCGTTCGCCGATCGCGGCCAGCACGTTCTCGTGCACGCTGCTGTCCTGGCGGATGTCCAGCGTTGCAAAATGCAACCCGAAGATCATCACCTTCGCGATCAGGTCGTCCACCATGTTTACGAACAGGCTGTTGTGCTGGTAGATGATGATCTCCCTGATCTGATTGAGTTGCTCGAGCAACCCCTCGCCCGACAGCTCGGTCCGCCCGTCGGGAACATAGATATTGTTGTAAAGCGTCTGCTCGAGCTCGGCGATCAGCACGTCCACGCCTTTAAAGGTCAGCCGCCGCTTGAGCCGTCGCACGTCCTGGTAATAACAACGAATGATCGCCCCGCGCAAGGCCTCCGCGACGCGCAACGTCGTCCCGACATTCACGAAGGGATTGCCGTCCCGGTCTCCGCCCGGCCAGAAACCCATCCGGATCACCGCGTTCTTCGGATCGACCGCATGCGGAAAGAATTCCTTCAGGGTGGAGATGATCCTGCCGCTGGCGTGATAAAAAACGTTCTCGAGGTACCAGATGAGACTGATGGCCTCGTCGTATGGCGTCGGCTGCTGCTTCTTCAGGAACGGCGTCTTCCCCAACTGTTGCATATAAAGATTGATCGCGGCGGCATTGTTCTCGATCACCACCCGCGACAGGTCGTTGATGATCCCCAGCACCGCGCCCGGATAGAACTGCGTCGGGTGCGCCGTGAGCACGAGCCGCACCGAATAATCCTTCAGCTTTTCGGTCAGCTGGTCGGCTTTGTCGGTCTGAACCACCTCCGAAATGAGATGTTTCAGCGTGCCCGGACCGCTCATATCGTTCACGTGGCGGAAAGCGGCGTCCTCGAGCGCGTCGAACAGGACGATCTGCCGCTCGACATACTGGACAAAGCGGAAAAGGATATCGGCCTTCTCCCTCTCCCCTGCCAGCGTGGTATGTTTCGCGAAAAAATCTTCCAGTATCTGCTCGGGGGATTGCTTCTTTTTATAGCCGTCCTCGCAGATCGTCAGGAGCAGCGACAGCAGGATGCCCGTTTTCTCGATCCGGTGAAAAGGCAGCGATGTGAAAAGACTGTTGTAGAGTTGAAATTTGATACCCACCAGGTTCTTGAACTGCTGCAACCCCTGGGACGGTTGATAATTCATAACATCGATTTTTGCGTGCGGGAAAACCGGAGGCGACGGTTTTAACACTGTTCAAAGAATGCGGCCTAAATGCGGCGTTCATTCAAAACAACCGCGAATTTACTCTATTTCAACTAAGAAACTGGCAATTTTTTATTTTTGCATTCATTTTTTGTCTACCTTAGCTGCGTGATCCCCCATTATTGCCATACGGCGCTTTCTTTTTCGGTTGTTGAAATTACAACTATTATCTCCATTACAACCCGTTAAGGGTTGTCATTTTCCATATCACCACGGGGCTTATCGTAGCTGTTCTCATCCTAAATCATCCATTGTATGCACGTCTTGAAATTTGGCGGAACTTCTGTCGCCAACGCTGAAAACATCAATAAAGTCATCGACCTGGTCGGACACGCGCTCGAAAAGGACAGGGTCATCCTTGTCGTTTCTGCCCTCGGAGGCGTTACCGATATGCTCATCCAGGCCGCGGTATCGGCCGCGGCCGGCGACGAGTCCTATAAAAACAAGTTGTGTGAAATCGAGCACCGCCATCTCGAAACGGTCAAATCACTCCTGCCCATCACGGGTCAAAGCGCCGTCCTGAGCGCCGTCAAGACGAAGTGCAATGAACTGGAAGACATCTGCAGCGGCGTGTTCCTGCTCGGCGAGCTCTCCTCCCGGACGCAGGACAAGATCGTCAGCTATGGCGAGCTGCTGTCTTCGCTGATCGTCTCGGCGCGTTTCGACGCGCTCGGCGTTCAACACGAATGGAAAGATTCGCGCCGGCTGATCCGCACCGATTCGCATTTCGGTCATGCCGCCGTGGATTTCGCACGGACCAATGCGCTCATTCGCGGAGCCATCGACGGTTCTTCCGCGAAGCTGTTCGTCTTCCCCGGTTTCATCGCGTCCAACGATGCCGGCGTTACGACCACGCTGGGAAGAGGGGGTTCCGATTATACCGCGGCGATCCTTGCAGCTGCCGTCGACGCCGCTTCGCTGGAGATATGGACGGACGTATCGGGGATGATGACCGCCGACCCCCGGCTCGTTTCGACGCCGAGGCTGATCCCGCACATCTCTTACCAGGAGGCGATGGAGCTGTCGCATTTTGGTGCCAAGGTCATCTATCCGCCGACCATCCAGCCGGTGATGCGCAAGGCCATTCCTGTCTGGATCAAGAATACTTTCGCTCCCGGCGACACGGGTACTGTCATCGAAGTGGAGACCCAGCGCAACGGCAGCAGCATCCGCGGCATCTCCAGCATTCCGCGCATCGCCCTGCTCAGTCTCGAGGGCAGCGGCATGGTGGGTATCCCGGGCTTTTCCAAACGCCTGTTCGAAGCGCTTTCCAACCACCAGATCAATGTGATCCTGATCACGCAGGGATCGTCCGAACATTCCATCTGCGTCGGCATCGACGACAACAATGCCGCGATCGCCAAACAGGCCGTCGACCAGGCCTTCGAACACGAGATCGGGCTCGGCACCGTCGAACCGCTCGTCATCGAACGCGATCTGGCGATCATCGCATTGGTCGGCGACCGGATGAAGAGCCATCCCGGCGTCAGCGGCAAACTGTTCGGCGCGCTCGGTCGCAACGGCGTCAACGTCCGCGCGATCGCGCAAGGGTCCTCCGAACGGAATATCTCCGCGGTCATCGCGGCGGGAGACGTTCGCAAGGCGATCAACGTGCTGCACGAGGAATTCTTCGAGACATCCTATAAACAGCTGAATCTCTTCATCACAGGCACGGGCAATGTCGGACGGCGTCTGATCGCACAATTGGTCCAGCAACAGGCGTGGCTGCTGCAGCATCTTCGTATCCAGTTGCGCGTCGTGGGGATGGCGAACAGCCGGAGAATGTTGTTCCGCGACGAGGGCATCGACCTGCACCGGTGGAAAGAACAGCTGGAAGGCGGACTGCCCATGCGGCTGGAGGAGTGGATCGGCGGCATCACCTCGCGCAACCTGCGGAATGCGGTCTTCGTCGATGTCACCGCCAACGCCGATGTCGCCGCTCAATATGCCGCGCTGCTCCAGAGAAGCATTTCGGTGGTCGCCTGCAACAAGATCGCCTGTTCGTCGGCGTATAGCAGCTACCGGAACCTGAAAGACCTCGCGCGCGAATACAACGCGCGGTTTCTTTTCGAGACGAATGTCGGAGCGGGTCTGCCGGTCATCGGCACGCTCAACGACCTGCTGCGCAGCGGCGACACCGTCCGGCGTATCGAGGCCGTCCTCAGCGGCACGCTGAATTTTGTCTTTAACCACTACAAAGGCGACCGGCCTTTTTCCGAGGTCGTCCGGCAGGCGCAGGAAGAAGGCTATACCGAACCCGATCCGCGGCTCGATCTCAGCGGCACCGATGTGATGCGCAAAATCATGATCCTCGCGCGCGAATCCGGCGAGCGGACGGAGATGGAAGATATCGACAACCGGTCGTTCATGCCGGCCTCGTGCATGGAAGGCAGCGTCGCGGATTTCTACGCTGCGATGGCAAAGGAAGAAGCCCACTTCAACCGCCTGTACCAGGCAGCCGCCAAGGAAGGCAAGCTGTTGAAATTCGTGGCGCGGTACGACCAGGGCAAGGCGTCTGTCGGGCTGCAGCACATCGGTCCCGACCAGGACCTTTACCACCTGTATGGCAAGGACAACGTGGTCTTGTTCTATACGGACCGCTATCCCGAGCAACCGCTCGTCGTGAAGGGCGCGGGCGCGGGCGCAGAGGTGACCGCCTCGGGCGTTTTTGCGGATATTCTAAGGGCCGTCAATTCATAGCTATGCAAAACGTCAATATGCAATCCCCCGCCGGCGCGCCAAACAGCGTCACCGTACAAGCCCCGGGCACGGTAGCCAATCTCGTCTGCGGTTTCGACATCCTCGGGATGGCACTGGACCGGCCTTGTGATACGATGGAGGTGCGGCTGCTCGATGAACCCGGCGTTATCATCACCAGCAGGGACGGCTTCCCGCTGCCCAAAGAGCCCGCGCAGAATACCGCGGGCGCCCCGTTGCTCGCCATGCTCGAAGAATTGCGCCAGGCCGGCGCGGCGCGACCGCCCCAAAGTCCCAGCCGGCAACCGGGGCCGCATCCCCTCTCCGACGAAGCCAGGCAACCGCATAACCCGCGCACCCTCCGCCGCGACCCGGCTGCCATCGGTTTCGAAGTCATCATCGACAAGAAGATCAAACCCGGCAGCGGCATCGGCAGCAGCGCGGCGAGTGCAGCAGGGGCCGTCGTGGCAGCGAACTACCTGCTCGGCGGGATCTTTTCGCGTGAAGACCTGATCCGCTTTGCCCTGTTCGGCGAGAAGGTCGCCTCCGGCGTCAAACACGCCGACAACATCGCGCCCTGTATCTACGGCGGCATCACGCTCATCCGGAGCATCTTCCCGCTGGACATCGTGCCCATTCCGGCCCCGCCGCTGCACGTCACCGTGGTCCACCCGCAGATAGAGGTCCGCACGAGCGACGCCCGGCAGATCCTCCGCAAGCAAGTGCTGCTGAAAGATGCGATCCGTCAATGGGGCAATATCGCGGGTCTCGTGGCAGGCTTCATCAAAGGGGACTTCGATCTCATCGGTCGCAGTCTCGAGGACGTGATCATCGAGCCGGTGCGGAGCATCCTCATACCCGGCTTTGACGAGGTCAAGGAAAAATGCAGGGCCGCCGGCGCGCTCGGCGGCGGCATCTCCGGCTCCGGTCCGTCGATCTTCATGCTCAGCAGGGACCAGCACATCGCCCGGCGGGTGGAGGTCTGCATGAAGGACATCTATACGCGGATCGATCTGGACCACCATACCTATGTCACCACCGTCAACCAACAGGGAGTTAAAATCTTATGAAGTATTATAGTCTCAACCGCACATCCCCCGACGTCGATTTCCGGGAAGCCACGATCCGCGGCCAGGCGCCCGATAAGGGTCTCTATTTTCCCAGGTCCATCCCGGCGCCCGACCCGGCGCTGTTGCAAACCATCGACCGGCGCTCGCGCGAAGAGATCGCGTTCCGCGTGATCCACCCCTATGTCGGCCATACGATCCCCGATGCCGAGCTGCACCGCATCGTCGCCGAGACGATCCATTTCGATTTCCCGCTGGTTCCCGTCAGCCCTTCCATCTACTCGCTCGAGCTTTTTCATGGGCCGACGCTCGCCTTCAAAGACGTCGGCGCGCGCTTTATGAGCCGTTGTCTCGGCTATTTCGTCCGGGGCAACGACAAACCCGTGACGGTCCTCGTGGCGACCTCGGGAGATACCGGCGGCGCCGTCGCCAGCGGTTTTTACAACATCGATGGCGTCCGGGTGGTGATCCTATACCCTTCCGGCAAGGTCAGCAGCGTGCAGGAACTGCAGCTCACCACGCTGGCGGGGAATATTACCGCGCTCGAAGTGGACGGCACATTCGACGATTGCCAGCAGATGGTGAAACAGGCCTTCGCCGACCCGGCGCTCCAGCAACGATTGTTCCTCACTTCGGCCAATTCGATCAATGTCGCGCGTTGGCTGCCCCAACAGTTTTATTACTTCTTCGCCTGGCAACAATGGCCCGATAAGAGGCGGCCGCCGGTGATCAGCGTTCCGAGCGGCAATTTCGGTAACATCTGCGCCGGGCTGCTCGCGCACCGCTCGGGTCTGCCCGTTAAACATTTCATCGCCGCCTGCAACGCCAACGACGTCATCCCGCAATACCTCGAGACCGGCGATTACCGTCCGGCCGCCGCCCGTCCGACGCTTTCCAACGCGATGGATGTCGGGAACCCCAGCAATTTTGTCCGCATCCTCGAGCTGTTCGACCGGCAGATGGCCCCGCTGAAAGATACGCTCTCGGCGGTCAGCATCTCGGATGAACAAACCGTGGCGGCGATCCGCGAACTGTATAACGATCATCACTATCTCGCCGATCCGCACGGCGCAGTTGCCTGGCTCGCGCTCCGGCAATACCTTTCCGGACATCCCGGCGAAAAGGGCTATTTGCTCGAAACCGCGCACCCTGTAAAATTCTATGATACGGTAGAACCGATCATCGCTGAGACCATCCCCGCGCCCGACTCCGTGCGATCGCTGTTAAACAAGAGAAAACAGAGCATCCGGGTGGGCCCGGTCTATGGGCAATTGAAGGATTTTTTGCTAGGCTGATGCCCGGCTCCGGATGACCCTGTCCGACTGGCGCCCCGATTCGGACAGCTAATGCGTTCTCTATTTGAGGTCGGATGTCCGTCCTGCGACGAGCGTTCGAGCCAGGAGAAAATTATCCGGACGCCGCTTTGACGTCTGAATAATTTTTAGCATTTTAGGGCCAGCAATGAAAAACCCCCGACTCCTGATCCTGGCCTGCCTGTCAGGTCTATTCTCTCTACAATCCTTTGCCCAACCGATATGTGGTTTCGATGCGGTTCACGCCCGCGAATTGAGACGAAATGCACAGTTCCGCCAAAATGTTCAGAAGACCGAATCGTTTATCCGGGGTTATATCCAGCAACACCCCGAGTTGTTGCGCGGCCGTCCTTCGCGCAAGGCCGTCACGGGTGGCAAACCCGCGCAAACGCTTGCCGGTCCCTATTATATCCCGGTCGTCGTACACGTCATCCATACCGGCGGCGACGTCGGCACCATCTACAATCCCTCGGACGCGCAGATCCTCGGAGCGATCGATTATCTGAATTCCGTTTACAACGGTACCTGGCCGGGCACCGAAGGCGCGGGCGACCTGGGCATCCAATTCGTGCTCGCCCGGCGGGATCCCAACTGCAATCCCACCAATGGGATCAATCGCATCGACGGCTCCCCGGTCGCCGGATACGTTTCGGGCGGCATTAATGTCAATACCACGCTGGGCACGGACGAGACCAATATCAAAAGCCTCAGCCGTTGGGACAATACGCAGTACTACAATGTCTGGATCGTCAACAAGATCGACGGTAACGACGGCACCTCGGGCCAATTCATTGCCGGTTATGCCCGGTTCCCGGGCGGCTCCGCCGGCACTGACGGCATCGTCATGCTGGCGACACAGATGATCGCCGGTCAAAAAACGCTTCCACACGAGATGGGGCACGCGTTCAACCTCTATCATCCCTTTCAGGGCTCCTCCGACGTGTCGACCTGCCCGACGAATACCGATTGTACGACCGACGGCGACCAGGTCTGCGATACCGACCCCATTTCGGAAAATATCTCCGGGGGCGTCGTCGATTTCACGCCGCGCACCGGGCAAGCCAACGCTTGTGCGGGCAATACTCAGTTTACGATCAACACGGAGCACAACTACATGAACTATACCGATTCGTTCACGCTGTTTACGGTCGGTCAGGCGGCCCGTCTGCAGGCATCCGCAGTCGGACCGTACCGGTCCTCGCTCACCACTTCGCCTGGCGGTACCGCGCCCTCGGGCGGCGGCTGCAGCATTCCCAAAATCGATTTCGAGCTGACCGGCGACCGGGAAACCGAATCCACGGCGACAAGCTCCGGTTGCAGGGCGTATAAGGACTATACGTATAACATGGAGATCGGCCTGGCGCCGTCCGCAACGGCTACGGCTACGCTATCCGTCAGCTCGGCGACGGCGGTACAGGGTCTCGACTACGACATCACCACCAACGGCGACTTTACCAGTCCCAGCATGCAGCTGACGTTCCCCACGGGTTCGATCGCCGCAGAGTCCTTTACCGTCCGCGTGTACAACGACGCGAGCGTCAACGGGACCAGGCAATTCACGCTCGGGTTCACTGTTAACAACGGAGGGGGCAATGCGACGCCCGGCGACGGCCGCCCCAATTTCACTATGATCATCGATGACAACGACGTCGCACCCAACGGGCCCACCACTGTGACGGGTTCTATCGGAACCGATGAGGGCGCATTCCCGACCAGCCCATTCGCAGCCTCCAGCGGCTCGAATAAATCACAACTGTTGTATTATCCAACCGAATTGACCGCGCAAGGCATAAAGGCGGGCAATATCACCGGTCTGTCGCTCAACATCGAGAAAGTCAGCAGTTCCTCGTTCGTATACCAGGGTCTGACGATCAAAATGGCGGCAACGTCCGACAGCTCGCTTTACAACGGAACCACCGAATTCCCGATTAGTGAAGCCGCCTTTACGACCGTATACAATTCCGATTATACCACCACCAGCGGGTGGAACAGTTTCACGTTCGCCACTCCTTTTGCCTGGGACGGCACATCGAGCGTGGTGATAGAGATATGTTACAACAACGGAAGCACGACCGGGCCGGCCGATGACCTGTGCGAAGGCTACCTGGACGGCACGAGCCACTACAATTATATTTTCGCCGGTATCGCCTGTGGCACGTCCTATTCATCGTTCTCCGGTTTCTCCGGCGAAAAGCCAATGATCCGGCTCGAATACGCCGATCCCGGTGCGACCGTCCAGACGGCCCTCAATTCGTCGAAGTCCGAATATCTCGGTCCCAACGCGGATGTATATTTCTATGACCAGACGAATGGCCAACTGATGGCGCGCATCCAGAACCTCTCGGGCTTTGACTACGGGTGCACGCAGGTGGTGCTCGACCGCGCCGGCACGAGCGCTACCCAATTCTGGAACAGTACCCCGGCCAACTATCTCATGGATAAGACCTTCCATGTCCTGCCGGCGACCAACAGCTCTTCCGGCAGCTATACCATCACGCTTTATTATACGCAGGCGGAGGTCGACGGATGGCAAACGGCCACCGGTCAGACGCTGAGCTCGATCCAACTGGTCAAGGTGCCGGGACAGATCTCGCAGGTGACGCCCGCGAGCCCCAATGGCGCCGGTACCGTCACCACGGCCACGCCGACGATCAGCAGCGTGGGCACCAACACCGGCCTCACGTATAATTTCACCAATGGCTTTTCGGGTTTCGGCGCCGGGGTTCCGGGTATCTCGCCGCTGCCCCTTACGCTGCTCGATTTCAGCGGCAGGCTGCACAACAACAATACCGAACTCTCCTGGTCCACGTCATCGGAAGAGAATACGAAGTCGTTCGAGATCGAGCGGTCCTTCGACGGTCTCGGTTTCACGCCGATCGGTTCGGTACCGGCGGCCGGCAACAGCCCGACGACGCGGAACTATTCGTTTACCGATGCTGGTCTGACCCATGACACGAATTACTACCGGCTCCGGCTGATCGACCGGGACGATCGCTTCACGTATAGCAAGACCGTCCTCGTCAGGGCCCATGCGCCCGCCCTGTCGTTCTCGGTGGCTCCGAATCCTTTCACCGACGGCGTCGATCTCGTTTTCGGTCAGGCCCCGGCAGGCGCCATCTCGATACGGCTGCTCGACCTGACGGGCCGCGAATTGTGGCAGGGTACCGGCATGCCATCCGGCGGCAACCGTCTTCACATCCGCCTCCCCGGTCCTTCGCTATCCGCGGGCGTCTACCTGCTCGAGGTCACGACCGACACCGGCACACAGATCGAAAAGATCCTGAAGAAATAGGGGCGCCGGGCATGGCGTGCCGGGGCGCCGCAGGCGGGCCGGTTATCAAACAAAAAAAAGCCATCCGGTTTCCCGAATGGCTTTTGCATTTATTCATCAGTTAGCGGAGCTTCTGTCGCGAGGATCCGGCCGCGGGCCGAACGCCTCTGCCGCGCTTCTCATCAATCGAATTTCAGGTCCAGGCCCAGACCCCTCAACTCATGCACGAGCACGTTGAAGGATTCGGGGATACCCGCCCGGGGGATGTTGTCCCCCTTCACGATCGACTCGTAGGTCTTTGCGCGGCCGATGATATCGTCGGATTTCAGCGTCAGCAATTCCTGCAGGATATTCGAAGCACCGTATGCCTCGAGCGCCCACACTTCCATCTCTCCGAAACGCTGACCGCCGAATTGCGCCTTACCGCCCAACGGCTGTTGGGTGATGAGGCTGTAAGGCCCGATGCTCCGTGCGTGCATCTTGTCATCGACCATATGGTGCAGCTTGATGACATAGATGATACCGACCGTTGCCTTCTGGTCGAATTTCTCGCCCGTTTCCCCATCGTAGAGATAGGTGTGGCCAAAGCTGGGCAGACCCGCCTTGCTGATATGTTCGGCGATCTCTTCCACGGTTGCCCCGTCGAAGATCGGCGTAGCGAATTTCACTCCCAGTTTCTCCCCGGCCCAGCCCAGAACGGTCTCATAGATCTGTCCCAGGTTCATACGCGAAGGCACGCCCAGCGGATTGAGCACCACATCGACCGGCGTTCCGTCGGCGAGGAAGGGCATGTCTTCGGCCCTTACGATCTTGGCCACAATCCCTTTATTTCCGTGCCGGCCCGCCATCTTGTCGCCGACCTTGAGCTTACGTTTAACGGCGAGATAGACCTTGGCCAGTTTTAAGACTCCCGCGGGCAATTCGTCGCCGATCGAGATATTGAACTTCTCGCGTTTGTATCGTCCGAGCTCTTCATTGTACTTGATGCTGTAGTTGTGCAACAGGACGTTGATCGCCTCGTCGGTCTTCGCATCACCCGTCCAACCCAGCGGGTTGACGTTCAGATAATCGATACCACCCAAATTCTTAGCGGTGAACTTCGCGCCCTTGCCGATCTGCACCTCACCGAAGTTGTTATTGACACCGGCGGAAACATGATCCTTTAGCAGCGTCGTCAGCTTGCCGAGCAACACATCCATCAGATCGGAAGTGTTTTTCTCGTGCACTTTTTCGATCTTCTCGAGGGCCGCCTTTTCGCGAACCTTCGCGTTCTTATCTTTTTTGGCGCGCTGGAACAGCTTCTTGGAGATGACCACGCCTTCGGTGCCGCTCGGCGCTTTCAGCGATGCGTCCTTTGCATCCCCGGCCTTGTCGCCGAAGATGGCGCGCAACAGCTTTTCTTCCGGCGTCGGGTCGCTTTCTCCCTTGGGGGTGATCTTCCCGATCAGGATGTCGCCTTCTTTGATCTGGGCGCCGACACGGATGATCCCGTTCTCGTCCAGATCCTTGGTGGCTTCCTCGGACACGTTGGGGATATCGGGCGTCAGCTCTTCTTCACCCAGCTTGGTATCGCGCACTTCCAGTTCATATTCGGAGATGTGAACGGAAGTGAACAGGTCCTCGCGGACCACCTTTTCGCTGATCACGATGGCATCCTCGAAGTTGTAACCCTTCCAGGGCATGAACGCCACTTTCAGGTTGCGGCCGAGCGCCAGCTCGCCATCCTGTACGGCATATCCTTCGGTCAGGAAATCGCCTTCCTTCACCTTCTGACCTTTTTTGACGGCCGGCTTCAGGTTGATGCAGGTCTCCTGGTTGGTCTTGATGAACTTGGTCAGCTTGTATATCTTCAGGTCTTCTTCGAAAGAGACCAGTTTCTGCTGTTCGCTGCGGTCGTACCGCACATGGATCTCGTTGGCGTCGACGTATTCGACGATGCCGTCGCCTTCCGCATGGATCTGGATCCGCGCATCGCGGGCCGCCTTGGCTTCCAGCCCGGTGCCGACGATCGGCATCTCGGGACGGATCAGCGGGACCGCCTGGCGCTGCATGTTCGATCCCATCAACGCACGGTTGGCGTCGTCATGCTCGAGGAAGGGGATCAGCGAGGCGCTGAGCCCTACGATCTGGTTCGGCGCAACATCCATGAACTCGACCTCGCCCTTTTCCAACACGGGGAAATCGCCCGTCTGACGCGAAACGATCCTGTCCTCCACGAAATGGCCGCTTTCGTCGAGCGGTACGTTCGCCTGTGCGATCTTGGCCACGTCTTCTTCTTCCGCGCTCAGGTAGGTGAGTTTCTTCAGGTCCACCTTGCCATCCGACACCTTGCGGTACGGCGTTTCGATGAAACCCATTTCATTGATCTTGGCATGCACGCAGAGCGTGGAGATCAGACCGATGTTCGGGCCTTCCGGCGTCTCGATGGTACAGAGACGGCCGTAGTGCGAATAGTGCACGTCACGAACTTCGAAGCCCGCACGTTCGCGCGACAAACCGCCCGGTCCGAGGGCGGAGATCCTTCTTTTATGCGTGATCTCGCTCAGCGGGTTGGTCTGGTCGAGGAACTGTGACAGCTGGCTCGTGCCGAAGAAGCTATTGATGACGGAGCTCAGCGTCCGGGCGTTGATGAGGTCCACGGGAGTGAACACTTCATTGTCCCTGACGTTCATCCGCTCGCGGATGGTCCTCGCCATACGCGCGAGACCCACGCCGAACTGCGCATACAATTGCTCGCCTACCGTCCTTACGCGACGATTACTCAGGTGATCGATGTCGTCGATCTCGGCCTTGGCATTGGTCAGACGGACGAGGTACTTGATGATCTCGATCATGTCTTCCTTCGTCAGCGTCTTCTGGTCGAGCGGCTGGTTCAGGTTCAGCTTGCGGTTGATCTTATACCGGCCTACTTCGCCGAGATCGTACCGTTTGTCGCTGAAAAATAATTTGTCGATGATACCCCTGGCCGTCTCGTCGTCCGGAGCGTCCGCGCCGCGGAGCTGGCGGTAGATATGCTGGACGGCTTCCAGTTCGGAGTTCGAAGTATCCTTATTCAGGGTGTTGTAGATGATCGCATAGTCGCCGCCGACATCCTCTTTCTGGATGAAGACGCTCTTCACGTCCATCTCGACGACCATATCGATGGCCTCTTCATCGAGGACGGTATCGCGCTCGAGCACGATCTCGTTCCGCTCGATCGAAACGACCTCGCCGGTATCTTCGTCGACGAAGTCTTCCACCCAGGTACGCAGTACGCGGGCGGCGAGCTTTTTGCCGATATATTTTTGGAGGAGCTTTTTATCAGCCTTAACCTCGTCGGCCATGCCGAACAGCTCGAGGATATCCTTGTCCGTCTCGTAACCGATCGAACGAAGGAGGGTGGTCACCGGGAATTTCTTCTTCCGGTCGATGTACGCGTACATCACGTTGTTGATGTCTGTGGCGAACTCCATCCAGGCGCCCTTGAAGGGGATTACGCGCGCCGAGTAGATCTTGGTGCCGTTGGGATGGATGGATTGACCGAAGAACACGCCCGGGCTGCGGTGCAGCTGCGATACGACCACGCGCTCGGCGCCATTGATGACAAAGGTCCCTCGCGGAGTCATATAGGGTATATTCCCCAGGAATACGTCCTGTACGATCGTCTGGAAATCGACGTGCTCCTCATCGTTACAGCTGAGACGCAGCTTGGCCTTCAGCGGGACCGCGTACGTGAGTCCGCGTTCCATACATTCTTCGATCGTGTAACGGGGCGGGTCGATGAAGTAGTCGAGAAATTCCAGCATGAAAATGTTCCGCGTGTCGGTGATCGGAAAATTCTCTTTGAAAACTTTGAACAAACCTTCGATATTGCGTTTGTCCGGAGTGGTCTCTAACTGGAAAAATTCTTTGAAAGATTGGATCTGTACTTCCAGAAGGTCAGGAGTTTCGGCAAGATGTTTGATTTTACCGAAGTTGATCCTGTTTTTCAATTTTGTCGAAGACATATTTTTTAAAACCGGGTTTTTATGTTTCAAACAGCCTCTCTAATTCGTTGATTATCAATAATCCTCTCGGTGCGACTTTCGTAAATTTAGGGAAACGGACCGCAAATGTAGCATTTTTTTGCTAACCAAACAAAAATAACCCCTGCCGGAGGCAGGGGTCACATTCAAACATTTTACTGCGAAAAACTACTGAATTTCGACTTCAGCGCCCGTCTCTTTCAGCTTGGCCACCAGTGCATCGGCGTCGGCCTTGCTGACGCCTTCCTTGATGGGCTTGGGAGCTCCGTCAACGAGGTCCTTGGCTTCCTTCAGACCGAGCCCGGTGAGGTCCTTGACGACCTTCACGACGTTCAGTTTGTTGGGGCCGGCGGCCTTCAGGATCACGTTAAAGGAGGTCTTCTCTTCTGCAGCAGCAGCGGCGCCACCGGCAGCGGGACCGGCAGCAACGGCTACAGCGGCAGCCGCGGGCTCGATACCGTACTCTTCCTTCAGGATCTTCGCTAATTCGTTAACTTCTTTTACAGTCAGTCCAACCAACTGTTCTGCAAATGCTTTCAAATCTGCCATAGTTGTAAATTTTTTCCGCCTTCACTGCTTTTGCTCCGGCGGAGGTTTAAAAAAATTGGCCGGTCTCCATGCCCCCGGGCCTGGGCTTTATTTGTCGCGCTTTCGGCGCCAATTCCGACTAGTTTGCCCCGGCCGCGCCCGCGCGGTCTTCCAGCGCCTTGATCAAACCCGCGAGTTTCGCCCCGGCATTCAGTCCGCTGATGACGTTCTTTGCAGGGGACTGCAACAGACCGATAATCTCGCCGATGAGGTCGTGTTTGCTCTTCAGCGTCGTCAGGGTCTTCAACTGGTTGTCACCGGCAAATACGTCCCCGTCGATAAAGGCCGCCTTCAATACGGGTTTTTCCAGATTACCGTCCTTGCGGAAGGAGGAGATGATCATCGCCGGGTCCTTCGGATTCTCCGAAAACAACAGCGCAGTAACCCCGTTCAGCGATTCGTACATCCCGGCGAAACGGGTGCTGTCGATGCTTTCGAGCGCCTTTTTGATGAGCGTGTTCTTAGCCACCTTCATTTCGACTTTTTTGTCGAAACAGATGCGGCGCAGTTTGCCGACCTGCTCCACCGTCAGCGACTCGGTATTGGTAACATAGAAGTTATTGTACTGGCTGAATTTGTCCTTCAGCAGTTCGATCACTTCATTTTTTTGGTCTTTATTCATAACTCTTGCTTTGTTGAGACCGGCTTCCGCCGCCCTCATTCTTACTAAAACTATTGAATGAATGCTTTGGTATCCAGTGCGATGCCGGGGCTCATGCTGCTGGCCATGAACACGCTCCTGACGTACGTGCCCTTGGCGGTAGCGGGCTTGGCCTTCATGATCGCGTGGAGCAACTCCTGGCTGTTCTCGGCCAATTTGTCCGGGGTAAAGCTGACCCGGCCGATGGATGCGTGCACGATACCGGCCTTGTCGACCTTGAAGGCGATCTTGCCGCCTTTTACCTCGTTCACCGCCGCCGCCACATCGTTGGTAACGGTACCGGTTTTCGGGTTCGGCATCAGGCTGCGCGGGCCGAGCACCTTTCCGAGGCGGCCGATCTTGGGCATGACCGAAGGCGTGGCGATGATGACGTCCACGTCGACCCATCCCCCTTCTATCTTCTGTATAAACTCGTCGAGGCCCACGAAGTCGGCTCCGGCATTTTTGGCGTCGGCTTCCTTATCGGGCGTGCAGAGCACCAATACCCGCTTGGTCTTACCCGTGCCATGCGGCAGGTTAACCGTTCCGCGAATCGACTGGTCGGCCTTTTTGGGATCGACACCCAGACGGATATGCAGATCGACGGAAGCGTCGAATTTGGTCGTATTCACTTCCTTCACCAGCGCGGACGCCTCTTTCAGGGTATAGAACTTATTTTTATCAACCTTCCCGGCGGCTGCTTTTCTTTTCTTAGTGATAGCCATTTTCGTAAGTGTTTTAAGGTTAAGATTTAACTGCGAAAGGCGCAGTTCCTTCTACGGTGATCCCCATGCTTCGGGCGGTACCGGCGACCATGCGCATGGCGCTCTCGACGGTGAAGCAATTCAGGTCAGGCATCTTGTCTTTGGCAATTGCCTCTACCTGTGCCCAGGTAACCTTTCCAACCTTGTTACGATTAGGCTCCTTTGATCCGCCCTGCAGTTTGGCGGCTTCCAGCAATTGCACCGCTGCCGGAGGAGTCTTGATGATGAATTCGAACGATTTGTCCGTGTAAACCGTGAGGATGACGGGAAGGACCTTGCCCATCTTATCCTGGGTCCTGGCATTAAATTGCTTGCAGAACTCCATGATATTCACGCCCTTGGAACCTAACGCCGGACCGATAGGAGGTGCAGGATTGGCTTGACCGCCCTTGACCTGCAACTTGACATAACCGGAAATCTCTTTTGCCATGTTACTGTTTTTTGGTGTTAACGTCCGCTTCACCGCTGTTTGACGGCGGCAGCCGGACTCCCAAAGCATTATGCTAAGAACTATTTGGGGTCGCAAAGCTAGTGAAAAAATCCAGGACATCCGCGGTGTGCCATTGCTTTTTTGCTACGTTTTTACACGGTAAAATTAAAATGTTGGTTATCAGCGACTTGATTTTTGCTTGTAAAAACGTTTTCAAAAACATACCGTGTTACCGGCTGCCGCTGCCGTCTGCCGCCGCCGCCTGCCACTGCCCTGCCGCTGCCGCCGGCGGGATCTCCCCTATCGCCGTCCCACACCCGAATACCGCCGGAAACAGGGCTCGGGCAGCACGCGGGATGAACCGCCGCATCGAAGCCGCCGCATCGACGCCTCCGGATAAAGCTCCGGGCAAGCTGCGGACAAAGCCACGCACATCGCTGTTCTGCGCAGGTGGTGCCTTCCACTATTTCCCTCCTAACGAGCCTATTGTGAACAATTTTTTCGACCTT
>DASZYU010000361.1:0-3888 GCA_035545215.1 Puia sp. | reverse complement strand
AAAAGGCGTTTGCTGCCGGCGGAGGCAGGTTCGTCGCGCCCGGGCAGCGCATGGCCGATTTCGTTGCCGGTCGCGTTTCGGCCGATCTGCCGGACTGTTCCTATCTGCCGGGAATTCAGCCGGCGGCTTTGCAGGAAGTGCTCCCGAAATTCATCTATGAAGACCTTCGGCAAGGTTTCCGTGTCTTTGGCGAGAAATTGAAGGGTTATTTTACCAATGAAGCCGTTGTCGTTGCGACGGAGTCCAGGACCTCGTCGCCGGTGCGCGTGCCCAGGGACCCGGAACACCTGAATCATCCGCAGGTCGTTAATCTCTTTCCCTGCGGCGAAGGAGCAGGGTATGCGGGGGGAATCGTCAGTGCGGCGATGGACGGCGAGCGGGTGGCGGAGGCGATCCAACAGCGGAAGCGTTGAGCGGCGCGGCGATGGACGGCAGGCGGGTGGCGGAGGCGACCCAACAGCGGAAGCGTTGAGCGGCGTGGCGATGGACGGCAGGCGGGTGGCGGAGGGGGCGCCGTCGCGCGCGGAAGTACCGGATGGGCGGCGGCGATAATTTTTATAGACGGCTGCACGATCCTGTAATAAACCCGCAACTTTGGCGACAAAATGTAAAATTCTTTACGCATGCATATTCTGGAAGTAAAAGAAATTCGAAAAAGCTTCGCTACGCAGAAGGCTGTCGACGGGGTCAGCTTTCAGCTGGAGCGCGGATCCATCTTCGGTCTGCTCGGACCGAACGGGGCCGGTAAGACGACCCTGATCCGGATGATCACCGGCATCTTCTATCCCGACGACGGAGATATCGTTTTCGAGGGCCAGCCCTTCCGGGCGGAACGCGACAGCGTCCGCATCGGTTATATGCCCGAAGAGCGGGGACTCTATAAAAGGATGAAGATTGGCGAGCAGGCGCTCTATCTCGCGCAGCTGAAAGGCCTGACCAGCCAGCAGGCCATGCAAAAAGTGAAGGAATGGTTCACCAAGTTCGAAATGCAGAGCTGGTGGAACAAGAAGGTGGAAGACCTCTCCAAGGGGATGAGCCAGAAGCTGCAGTTCGTGACCACGGTCCTGCACGAGCCGAAACTCATCATCCTCGATGAGCCGTTCAGCGGTCTGGACCCGGTGAATTCCAACCTGATCAAGGACGAGATCTACCGGCTTGCGCGAAATGGCGCTTCCGTCGTTTTCAGCACGCACCGGATGGAGCAGGTAGAAGAGATATGCGATCATATCATCCTCATGAACAAGGGGCAGAAGATCCTCGACGGAACAGTGTCTGGCGTCAAACAACAGTTCAAGGAAAATCTTTTCCGCGTCGGCTTCAGCAGCACGCCGGCGTCGGTGGAAGGCTCGGACGTATTCGAAGTGGTCGGGAAATCGGATGGCCAAGTGGTGGTGAAGATCTCCAAAGGACACCGGCCGAACGATGTCCTCCGCTACCTGATCGACCATGGCGTGGAGATCAACTCCTTCACCGAATTGCTGCCTTCCTTAAACGATATTTTTATCCGCCTGGTAGAGGGCACTCCCCTTTCCCGCAGATTTGAAAAAAACTAACTCACCCAAGCTATGAACAAGACCTTGCTGATCATGAAAAGGGAATACCTCACCCGCGTCCGGAGAAAGAGTTTCCTGCTTTCCACTTTCCTACTGCCCGTCGTGATCGTGCTCTTCATCGCCGGCTCTGTATTGCTGGCCGTGCAGGGCAAGAGTCATCACCGCGTCGCGGTGGCGGATGCGAACGGCTATTTCCAAAATTACCTGAAAAGCGATTCCACGATCACCTATGATTTTTCTCCGGGGATCGATACGACCAATTATGAAAAAAAGGGCTGCACGGCGGTGCTGATCATTCCCTTCATCGAACAGGGTCAGCGCCCCGTCTACCGGTTGAAATATAAAAAACAACTGGGCTTCGCCGCAGAGGAGGACCTCAAAGAACACCTGCGGACAGCCATGACCGATCTGATGATCCTCGAAAAGACCGGCGTCAACCGAACCCGGCTGGATTCCATCCGCGCCGCCTCCGACGACATGGACTATCAAAGCTACGAGGATCTCGGCAAGCAGGCCAAGGCCTCCAACCAGACCTCGTCCTATGTGATCGGTTATGTCAGCGGCTTCCTGATCTACCTGTTGACGTTCATTTATGGCGCCATGGTCATGCGGGGCGTCATGGAAGAGAAGACGAACCGCATCGCAGAAGTCGTCGTCAGCAGTGTAAAGCCTTTTCAGCTGATGATGGGAAAGATCACGGGTATCGGCGCGGTTGGCCTGACGCAGTTCCTGCTCTGGATCGTGCTTATTGGCGGTTTGGCGGCCGTTGCCCAGGGTTTCGTCTCACACGATACCTGGCAGCAGGTGCAACAGGCCCAACAGGCGGGCGCGATGGGCAACGCTTCAACCGCCCAGGCCAGCGAGAAGGCGCAGCTGCTGCCGAAAGTGCTGGGTGCGCTGAGTACGGCTAACCTGTGGCTGATCCTGGGCTGTTTCCTATTCTATTTCCTCGGCGGGTATCTTTTCTATTCAGCGCTGTTCGCCGCGGTAGGCAGTGCCGTCAACGAGGACCCTCAGGAAGCCCAATCGCTGATGCTGCCGATAACGATGCCCGTCGTCTTCTCCTTTGTTATCATGTCGGTGGCCGTCCAGGATACGAGCGGAGCGCTCGCGGTATGGGCCAGCATGATCCCTTTCAGCAGTCCCATCGTCATGATGGCGCGGATCCCATTCGGGGTGCCGGCCTGGCAACTGGGTCTTTCCATGCTGTTCCTGATCCTCGGCTTTGTGTTCACGGTATGGCTGGCCGGAAAAATCTACCGGACAGGTATACTAATGTATGGCAAGAAAGCCACCTGGAAAATCATGTGGAAATGGGCCTTCAATAAGTAACCTTCTCCCGGCCGGAGCGTCATATAGCCGGGCCGTTTGGATGAATGGCAAAAAAAGAAGGAGTGCCGGTGCAACATTACGGCGGGGCTGGCGTACTTTTATACGAAAGCCGTCGTAAAAGGCCGGCGACGCCGGCTGGTGGGCGTGGAACGCCGATCTTGCCCTACGGGGCAACCAATGACCAAGGCAGGCGTAACATCAAGATAGATTTTAAGCCTCATGTGTAGTAGAAAAAAACGGGACTGTTCTCAGCCCCGTTTTCTTATTTATGTGATGGTAGATCGATCAGTTGGCTTCCAATAGCCGCAGTACCGGGTATTCGGCCGGGCCCGCGCCGGGGTCCGCATCATCGGGAATGAACTCGATATTCAGCTTGACGGATGTTTTCTCCCTGACAGCAACGTTGGGCCGCCTGGCGGATTGATAACCCTTCTTATTGAACTCGACGGTCACCTGGGATGCGGGCAGCTCGACGAAACGAAAATATCCGTCCGCATCGGTGAGTACTTCTCTCTGATTGTTGGTGCCGGGAATAAAAGCGGAGACGATGACGCCGGGAAGCGGCTTCTTGGTGATGGCATCCGTTACATATCCGTTAAGGACACCTTCCACTTTGCCCGTCCCTTCGGCTTTTGCATAAAGCGCAAGGGGCAGCAGCAGGATAAAGAGTAGTCTTTTTGGCATGCCCATAAAACAGTTTTAAATGTTAGCAGGTATCCAAAGGGCAATGGCGTTTTTTCTTCCGGTTGCACTAATTTAATCAGATTTTCGGAATCGGGCAAATTCATGCGGCTAAGGTAAGTGGGTAGGCGGGCTGCCCGGGCCGGCATGGATCGGGCGTGGGCCGGCATGGATCGGGGATGGGTCAAGATGGGTCGGGCGTGGGGCGGCATGGATCGGGGGTGGGGCCGGCATGGATCGGGCGTGGGGCCGGCATGGATCGGGGGTGGGGCCGGCATGGATCGGGGGTGGGGCCAGCATGGATCGGGGATGGGCCGGCATG
>DASZYU010000360.1:0-8347 GCA_035545215.1 Puia sp. | reverse complement strand
TGCGGTCGCGTCTTTTACCCGGCCCACTCCTCCCTGTCCAGGCTTCTGAACTGGATCGCCTCGGCAATATGATCGGCGCCGATCTCCCCGGCCCCCGACAGATCGGCGATCGTTCGGCTTATCTTCAGAATGTGATCGTGCGCCCGGCCCGACAGTTTCAATTTTTGCATCGCATTCCGGAGCAGGCGTTCGCCCGCGGTGTCGATCCGGCAGGACTGTTGGAGCAGCCGCCCGCTGATCTGGGCGTTGCAGTAAATGACCGGGTTTGTCGACGCCGCGCCGGCCGAATAGCGTTGTCGCTGGATCTCCCTGGCCGCCATCACCCTGGCCCGGATGGCGGCAGAACCCTCTGCCGGTCCGCCCGCGGAGAGTTTTTCGTAGGTCACGGGGAGCACTTCCATGTGCAAATCGATCCTGTCGAGCAACGGACCCGAGATCCTGTTCAGGTATTTCAACACGGCACCCGGCGGACAGGTACATACCTTATCCGGGTGATTGTAATAGCCGCAAGGGCAGGGGTTCATGGAAGCAACGAGGATAAAGGAGGACGGGAACTCGAGCGAAAGTTTGGCCCTGCTGACCGTTACTTTGCGGTCTTCCATCGGTTGGCGAAGGACCTCGAGCGTGTTGCGGTTGAATTCGGGCAGCTCGTCGAGGAATAGTACGCCATTATGCGCCAGTGATATTTCGCCCGGTTGCGGTATGCTTCCTCCTCCGACGAGCGCCATGCCCGAGATCGTATGATGCGGGCTCCGGAAGGGCCGTTGCGAAAGGAGTGTAGTGTGGGGCGGCAATTTGCCGGCAACGCTGTGGATTTTCGTCGTCTCCAGCGCTTCCTGGAAACTCAACGGCGGCAGGATGGTGGGCAGCCGGCGAGCCAGCATTGTCTTTCCCGATCCCGGCGGGCCGATCATAATCGCGTTATGACCCCCTGCGGCGCTGATCTCCATCGCCCGTTTGATATTCTCCTGGCCTTTCACTTCGCTGAAGTCGACGTCGATGGATGGCATCATACCCGGCAGGCCGTCGACTGCGCCGGAGACGGGCGTTTCGCCGGTAGCCGCACCCGTGAAAAAATCGATCACCCCGCGCAAGTGGTCGAAGGCATGGACCTTCAATTGTTTCACAATGGCTGCCTCGCCTGCGTTCTGACCGGGAACGATGAGCCCTTTAAAACCTTCCTTACTCGTTTGGATGGCAATGGGCAGCGTCCCTTTGATGGGTTGTATCGCACCATCCAGTCCCAACTCGCCCATGATCACAAACTCCCTGATCTTTTCGGCTGCCCGTATCTGGCCGCTGGCGGCGAGAATGCCGACCGCGATGGGCAGGTCGAAAGCAGAACCGTATTTCCGGATACCTGCCGGCGCAAGGTTGATGACGATCTTGGTCCGGGGCATATAATAGCCGTTGCTTTTGATGGCGCTTTCCGTCCGTTGGATACTCTCTTTTACAGCGCTGTCGGCCAGGCCGACGACAAACGTATGCAGCCCTTCGGTCACGTTCACTTCCACCGTGATGGTGATCGCCTCGACTCCGTACACCGCACTCCCAAACGTCTTCACGAGCATGCGACAAGGTTTAGCGCGTGAAGCTAGCTAATCTTTTCAGACCGGGCCGAAAAATCCGGGCTGCCGCCGCCGGCGGGAACCCGGCGGACCCGGAACGCGGCGACAAAGCGCATTCGTTCCTATTTCTTTTTCCGGCGGGACCCGGGAGGCCTTGCCGAGACGGAAGCGCCGCGCGAACGCGAGCGGGTTTGCGCAATCGTGGTTTTCCCCGTTTTGGTCAGTACCTTCCGGGACGCGGTCGCGGTCGAGCGGGAAGACAGCGGTACCAGGCGCCGCAGCGGTCCCTTCTGTTCCCAACGGGCGATGGCGGCCGAGAGTTGCAACAGGAATTGGTTATTGGCCAGGTACAACAGCGCGAGCGGCAGCATCTTGAAGAGCGCTCTTTTTGTCGAATCGGTCAGATCCATCACGGGAAAGAGCCAGCCGATGAGTCCGAGTCCCACGTATAAGGCCAGGATCGCATAGAGCCAATTGCGCGCTTCGCTATTGAAACGCCGGATCAGGATGGATTCGGCAGCCAGCAGGATGGCCGTCAGGTAAAAGAAATATCCCCAAAGTTCGATCGACAGCCGCCCGGTCAGCAGGCGCGTGAAGATATCGGCATAACGACGGAACAGGCCCGGCAGCGCCGCATTCGGATCGATCAGGCCACCCACATCGTAATGGACGGGTAAATAATGATTGACATACAGCTGGACGGGAAGCAAATAGCCGAGCAGCGAAGGCAGGATAAAAAGAAGATCGCGTGCCAGTATTTTCGCGAGCGGCGACCGCGAGCGCCATTGACGGAGCAGTATGGGCGGAAGAAAAAGAAAAACGAGGATGAGCGTTTCGCTGCGGATATAGGTCGCAATACCGAGCAGCAGGCCGGCGAAATAGAACGAGCGGGCGGGTTGGACGGGAGACGGGTCTGCGGCTTGCCCGGCAGCCGCACCGGCGGTCGCCACGGTGGGCGTGAGGGTCCGCTGTATCTGCGACGGGTCCTGCGCCTGTCCGCGGGCTGCGCCATCCGGTGAAGCGCCCGCTGAAAACCAGCGGAACAGGAAAAACAGCCCGAGGAAGAAATAGACCATATTGCTGTAATCGTAGAGGATCATGAAGGTATAAGCGTAGGGCTCGGGGGCTATGGTGAACAGCAACAAAAGGGTACCGGCCAGGAGGGGGTGCAGCTTCTCGCAGAGCGCGCGATAGAGGAATACGGTAAGGCTGATGAATACGATGCTGAGCCATACCTGACCGAAAGGAAATCCAGCCAGCTTATAAACGACCTGGAGCGAGATCAGGAAGGGCGATTTGAACGGGTTGTTGGTCGACCATAGATCGATGTCGAAGAAGGAATTGATCAGGGTATGTTCGCGAACCGCAAATTCCGCGATCGCCTCGGGCCCCGAGAGTGCGTCACGCGAAGTGACCGGGTAATAATAGCAACGCCAGACGCTGACAAAGATCAGGAAACCCAGGATGAGCAAGTAGGGTATCTCATACATGCGGATGCGCCAGGCGCCGGGACCGGATCCGCGCATCGAACGCGCGGCTCCCTGTTTACGGATGCGGTTGGCCGTTGGGATATTCAGGAGCAGCGAGACCAACGCGAGCGACCCGAACACCGAGACCCCGGTGATGGGGACAAAGCACAGCTGAAGAAGGAACGGCAGAAAGGACGCCAGGGCGACACCGAGCAGCAAGGAAAGCGTTACGGTATAAACACTCTGCAACCGCAACCCGAAAAGGCAGAGGACACCGTAACCTCCCATCAGGAAACAAGCAAGCAGCAGGAAAAAGCATACGAACGGCATAGGATCAGAGGATTGGCGGGTATTTTTTATAGCGTTCGAGTATCCGGTGCAGTTGCGCCGGTGAGCGGATGTCTTCGAGTACGACGCCTTTTTTTGAAATGCGTACCAGGAAGTTGGCCCTCGTCACATCCGGGGAGTTCATCCAAACACCTTCGAGACCCGTATAATAGTAGAAGACGGCCGGCTCGGGCGCCCGGATGCCAGGATAAATGTGCAAGGAATCCCGGTAGAAGCTGTTCGGCTCGAAGAGGATCACCGGATCGGACACTTTCTTGTTTTCGACGGCTTGTTTTATCTTGAGTGAAACGGTATACATGACGCCATAGCGCTCTTTTTTGAGGGCGTCTGCGCTGGCGGTATCCTTTTTTTCCTTCCAGAAATCCGCCCAGTATTCCGCCGGTTTGGCGCGGAACCACTGTTTCGTGTAGCCGGTGTTGAGTACGACGTAGATGACCGCCAGGGCGGCGACCGTCAAGATAAAGTCTCTCATAGCGTCCGATAAAACTAACTAAAATGCCGGCAAATCAAAAGAATCCCGGAGGGTCAGGCGATCTTTTTACTCGCAGTCGCGGAGAGCGCGGTGCCGTCGATGGTCCGGTTATCGGCCGGAACGGGTCTGTTCCTGTTGAGCAGGGATCTGGCGATCAGCAGGCCGGTGTCCGCCATGATGCGCAGATCGAGCAGGAAGTCCACATTGCGGACATAAAAGGTATCCCACTGGTAGCGGCGAAGGATGCTTTCGAACGTGGCGGCGGGTCCGCGGTAGCCCCTCACCTGCGAGAGACCCGTAATACCGGGTCTGACCATGTCACGGAACCGGTAGTTGTCGATCAGGCTGGAAAACTCCCTGGAATCGTTGAGCATATGGGGTCTTGGTCCTACGATGCTCATGTGTCCGAAGAGGACGTTGATGAATTGGGGAAGCTCATCCAGACAGGTGTTGCGAAGGAACCGGCCGATCCTGGTGACGCGCGGATCGTTGCTGCAGGCACGGCGGGTATCCGCGCAGCTGTTCACATACATCGTCCTGAATTTATAACACCAGAAACTCCTGCCGAGGAAACCAGCCCGCTGCTGTTTAAAAAAAACGGGCCCCTTCGAGTCCAGTTTGATCAATAAGCCAAGAAGGGGGAATAGCCAGGGAAAGACGAAAAGGATGACGATAAGGGACGTCAGAATATCCATTACCCGCTTGTAGATCATATAATTGTACCGCTCGCTCCAATATTCCCGGATGAATTGCCAATTACCTTTTTCCCAGTTTTCAGGACAACGAATGGGCGATTCAACGAATGTGCTCTGCATTTTAATAAGGATTGGTTTTTCAAGTCATTTTCTTCCTTTACAACGGAACTCCCGTCGAGATGCAAGATCCCCTGCAAATACATACCGAAAGGGTACCAGGAAGCGAAGCAATAAAAATGCCATCGAAGGTATGAAAACCCGACCGCCGGCCTCCAAGTCCTCCCCGGAACCCAAAGAATTCAAGGGCATTTGACAAACTTCGCTGTAAAAACGTTGCATTTTAATCTGTTAATTAAACAAGACCAAATCCTGAGAGGGGGTCCTGGACGTCGGTTTGGCCCCTTCCTGCACAGTTATGCGTCAAATCGACGCGCCGGTTGGCCTATTGACGCACTTATGCAGAGATTAAAATGAGATTAAAAAATCGAATTCCAGGGAAGCGGCGTCAGTTCAGGACGTTTTTGGGCTCGATCCACTCTCCGGTGATCGAGGCGGCGGGAATGTCTTCCACCACAATAAACTTCCTGAAGAGGAAGGAGAGGGTCTGCATCACCGTGTAGTGAACGATGCGTATATCCAGCCACAGGCTGGCGTTGCGCACATAAAAAGCGTCCCATTGATACCGGCGGAAGATCTTATCGAAGGTTTCGGCGGGTCCGCGGTAGCCTTTCACCTGGGCAAGCCCCGTAATACCGGGTTTCATCAGGTTGCGGAACTTATACCCTTCCACCGTCCTGGAGAAATTGTCGCAGTCCTTGTACATGTGCGGACGTGGTCCAACCACGCTCATATGACCCGCCAGGACGTTCAGGAATTGCGGAAGCTCATCCAGGTTGGAATGACGAAGGAAGCGCCCGACGCGGGTGATGCGTGGGTCGTTGTCGGTGGCTTGCCGCGTATTGGCCTCGGCATTGATGTGCATGGTCCGGAACTTCAGACACGAAAATGACCGGCCCAGAAAGCCGACCCTTTTTTGAACAAAGAATACGGGACCTTTCGAATCCAGCCGGATGAGGAGATAAAGGATGGGAAAGAGCCAGCTAAAGATGAGCAGCAACACCAGCGCCGAGACGGTAATATCGAAGATCCTTTTGGCTAAGAGATAACTTTTGCGCTCACTGATAAAAGCCCGTAGAACTATTTTCCTTTTTTCACTATGCCTGTCTTCCGGTATGTTTTTGACGCTGAGCCTGGGTTCGACCATAAGACCGAAGGTTTAATAATGTTTGGTCCGGCGTGTTTTTGACCCGGACCCCTAATCCTATTTACTAAATATTTACACTTATCATTTCCCTCTTCTCCATCAAGCCCTTTTTCGACCTTTCTTGCGGGAGATCGTTTAATGGCCGGCTGATAAGAGTGAGAATCTTTAAAAACCCCACTATTAACATGATTTCACGCGACTTATTGCCCCGCAAAAAGCTAAATTTTTCCAATGTGGCCAGCCAGCGTAAATTGGGGGGAAATGTCCGAATTCAATAAGGAGGCTCTTAAAACTACCGAAAATACTTTCAGCATGTACCGATGACTTCGAGCAATTAAATTGAATTTCAAGTATATAAATTACCTCGCCGCAAAGTAACGAAAAAATTTCCGTCCGGAAAATACCACGGACCGGTAATTTTGGACAGCGGTTGTCAACAAACAAAAAAAGGAAAGCCGGTGTTCCGTTACATTTGCAAAATATCATCAAAGAGGCGAATCAGCAAAACGGTACAATTACATGAAGATCGGCATCCTGGGCACGCGTGGAATTCCAAACGCATACGGTGGTTTTGAGCAGTTTGCCCAATACCTGTCGGTCGGCCTGTTGGACCGCGGACATTCGGTATGGGTGTATAATTCCAGCGATCATCCCTACCAGGAGACAGAATGGAGGGGTATCCATATCATCCATTGCAAGGACTGGGAGAACCGCATCGGCACGGCGGGTCAGTTCATTTACGACTACAACTGTTTGCAGGACGCGCGGAAAAGGGATTTCGATGTGCTGCTGCAACTGGGATATACCAGTAATTCCATCTGGCACCATATATGGCCGAAAAAGACGCTGAATGTCATCAATATGGACGGTCTTGAATGGAAACGCAGCAAATACGGACCCATTACCCGTAAATTCCTTGTCCGGGCGGAAAAATGGGCGGCAACGCATGCGGATATTTTGATCGCCGACTCGGTCGGCATCCGGGAATATCTCGGAAAAAAATACGCCAGAGATGCCTTTTATATCCCTTACGGCGCCGATGTCCCCCCGGCGTACGACCCGGGAAAGCTGATCCAGCAGAACTTGCAGCCGGGAACCTATTCGTTGCTGATTGCCCGCATGGAGCCCGAAAACAACATCGAGATGATCATCCGGGGCTGGATGGATTCGGCAAGAAGACAGGCGCTGATCCTGGTTGGCAATACGGGCAATTCCTTCGGACAATACCTGACAAAGACCTATCAGGATCCGGGGTTGCGCTTCGTTGGCGCGATCTATGAGGCGGCTACGGTGAATGCACTGCGCCATTTCTCCTCGCTGTATTTTCACGGCCATTCGGTTGGTGGCACGAACCCGTCGTTGCTCGAAGCGATGGCCAGCGACTGTACTATCGCCGCGCATGACAATCCCTTCAACAAGGGGGTGCTGGGCAACGAGGCTTTCTTTTTCTCCAACCCACGCCAGGTGAGCGAGATCCTGGAGAGGGACTGCCCGGATGAAACGAAGGCAGTATGGAAAACAAAGAACATGGAAAAGATCCGAAAGGAATACAACTGGGAAGGCGTCATCGAAGCTTACGAGCGTACGTTCCATCAGCGGACTTCATTGCCGCAAACAAGATCCGAATCCAAGTAAAATGAACGTATTATTCATCGCAAGATCGACTCTCTATTCGAATAAGGGCGGGGATACCATTCAGATCCTGCAGACTGCGCAATCCCTTCGTGTACTGGGGATAAACGTTACGATCGCGAGTGCGGCCGATGAGATCGACTACGGCGGGTATGATCTGCTGCATTTCTTCAACATTACCCGCCCCGCCGATATCCTGGGACATATCGCTAAAAGCGACAAACCTTTTGTGGTCTCTCCCATCTTCGTCGACTATTCCGAATTCGACCGTCGGCACCGGAAGGGCGTCAGCGGGTTCATTCTTCGTTTTCTCGGTACAAACGGGATTGAATACGTGAAGACGTTGGCGCGGTATCTGCTGAAAGGGGAAAAGATAGCTTCGTTATCGTATATCCTGTATGGCCAGGGATCGTCCATCAGGAAGGTCCTCCGGCGGTCGAAGATGCTTTTACCCAATAGCCACAGCGAGTACCGGCGGCTGGTCCGCAAATATGGCCTCGAAAGACCCTATGCGGTGATCCCCAACGCCGTGGGCGATCTGTTTGTGGAGGCTGCGAACCATGTGACAGAAAAGGATACGACACTGGTCATTTGCGTGGCCAGGATCGAAGGCCTCAAGAACCAGCTCAGCCTGATCCGGGCGATGAACAACACCCGGTACACGCTGCTGATCATCGGCCAACCCGCCGCGAACCAGGCGGGGTATTACAAACTGTGCCGCGAAACCGCCGCGTCCAATATCCGCTTCATCGGCCATCTTCCCCAGGAAGATCTCATCGGACACTACCAGAAGGCCAAAGTTCATATCCTGCCCAGTTGGTTCGAGACGACCGGTCTGAGTTCTCTCGAGGCGGCGGCGCTAGGCTGCAATATTGTCGTTACAGACAAAGGTGATACGA
>DASZYU010000359.1:0-3694 GCA_035545215.1 Puia sp. | reverse complement strand
CGCGGGCCGCAGTTCTCATTCGTTCTTTTCTCTAAAGCGCCTTTATGTAGGCAGCGCTGTCGCTGAACTTATCGAAATCCATTTCGACGAAGAAATTCCTGACACCGCCGGTTTTGGCGGCCTTGAAAAATTCTTTCCAATCGATGACCCCCTGGCCGACGGGCACTTCCTTTTTATCGGCTGTCCAATCCGAGAGGTGCGAGGAGACGAACCGGCCCGGGTACCGGTCGAAGTACGTGGCGGCCTTGTAGCCGAGGTTGATCACCTCCGTCTGGAATTGCATTTTTACCAGCCGGGCGTCGAAGCGCGCCATCAATTCGTCATAGATGAGCCGCCCATCTATTTTGGCGAACTCGCCTTCGTGATTGTGATAGCCGGCCTGCAGGCCTGCCGCCCTGATCTTTTCGGCGGCATGGTTCATTTGATCGACCGCGGCTTGCCATTCGGCCATCTTAGCTGTCTTGGAGATGCCAAAAGTGCTGCAGATCATTTGCGACATCCCCATTCCTTTCGCGAATTCGATGCTCTCGTCGATGTGGTCTTTCAGCTCGCTGAATCCGAAATGGCAGCTGGGGCAGCGGAGGCCCGCGTCTTCGATCGTTTTCCGTATCTGTACGGTCTTCATACCGGCAAGGAAGCCAAAACCGATGTCTTTATAGCCGACCGGCGAGCACAGCTCGATCAATTTGTATCCCATGCCGGACATGGTTTTCAGCGTCCCCGGGAAATCTTTTCCCAGCCTGTCTTTGACGGACCAGGACTGGAAACCTAACGGGATGTTCGCATAAGCCGCGGCTGCGGAAAGCGTGGCAAAGGAAGACCGCGAGAAAGCCAGGGCGGCGGTGGCGCCGAGCGTATGTTGAAGAAAGTTCCTTCTTTTCATGTCGATTCGTTTTAGCGGCGTTAGATCGAATTGATGTCCCATCCGGGCCGGTATTCGCGTGCCAGGTATTTGTTGGCATCGGGAACGTTGGTGATGGTGCGTTCGTCGGCGTCGTATTTCAGCATTTTCCACGAGCGAAGTGCGACCGAATACAAGTTGATCGCCTCGGTGATGTGTTCCGCCTCGCGGAAGCTGCCGGGGAATTGCTGACCGCTGTGCACGGCATCGGCAAAGAGTTGGAGTGCCGCGGCGCCTCTTTCGACCTGGTTCCTCCCTGCGGTGGACGCGGGTACGGCCTGGCCCTGACCGGATAGAAGAACGGGATTTTCGACGTTGAAGCCGGCGAGGATCTTGCCTTTGTCACCGACGAACATCATTCCTTCGGCGGGGAGCTCTTTATTCTGTTCGAGCAGTTCGTCAGGGATCGGCGGCCGCATGCCTCCATCGTACCAGCAGAGATCGATCGCGGGGCGACTGCCTTTTGCAGGGTATTTAAAGCGGACCGAACAGGCCATCGGGAACGAGAAATCGTTGTGGATCTGGTAAGGCACCGGGTCGTGCATGCCGCAGACGTGGCTGAGATTGGGCTCGATGAGCGTGGGTTTTTCGAGCTCGAGCGCCTTGAACACGGTCCACAGGCTATAGTGTCCCATGTCGGCCATCGAACCGCCGCCGAAATCGTACCAGCCGCGGAAGACCATGTTGGTATAGTTCGGGTGATACGGGCGGTTGGCCTCGGGTCCCAGCCAGAGATCCCAGTCGAGACCGGGCGGGACGGGTGGCGTGTCGGTCGGCAAGGTAGGGTACTGCGGCCATACGGGACGGTTAGTCCAGTTGTGGACCTCTTTGAGCGTCCCGATATTCCCGGCGTTGATCATGGTCATCACGGGCGTCATGTCCCCGTTCGAATCCCAGGGGATCAGGTGGGTGATCACCTTGCTGTTCCGGGCCATTTCGACGACTTGTTTGCCCTCCAGGAGACGGTTGGACAGGGGTTTGTGCACGAGCACGTGTTTGCCTCTTCGCATGGCGGCCATGCAGAAGATGCCGTGAAGGTGGTCCGGCGTCATGATCTTCACCACATCCACGTGTTTTTCTTTATCGAGCAACTGGCGGAAATCCGCATACGCGGTACAGCCGGGGTATTTCAATTCGGGATGAACATTGGCATAGAAGGTATCGACAATGGATTTGCCTACTTCCCTTCCGCCGGGAATGGAATTATCTCCTCCAGGCTCCCAGTCTGCTTTTTTTATGGTATTCCTGATCTCGTTCTTTATACCATTCGTCGACCAGTCCCTATAGCCGACGGCGTCCTTGTTCGGGTCGCAGACCGCAACGACCTGGAACTGGGGCGAGGTCAGGAGCGGCAACAGTTCGCGGATACCCTGGGTACCGATACCGATGTAAGCCAGGTTGATCTTGTCGCTGGGAGCGACGTAATTCTTTCCCCCGAGGACGTGGCGTGGGAGGATGGTGATGCCCGCGGCGGCGGCTGTAGTCAACTGCACGAATTTGCGGCGATTGATGTTTGAATGGTCATTCATATACAGGCAGATTTCGTTAGACGATAGACTAAATGTAAGGAAATCTAATCACTTCGGGAGGGGATGGGCCGGAGGGTGGGCGGGATGGGGCGGCAGTCTAAGCGATGAATTTGTCGTAAATATGGCGGGCGGCGAACAGGTCTTCCATGGCGATGCCGAGCGATTTGAAGACCGTGATCTCGTTCGCATCGAGCCGGCCGGGCTTGAGACCCGTAAGGACTTCGCCGATCTCTCCGCGAACGTCGCTTTCCGTCAGTAAACCTTCCGACCTGGGGATAAGGAACTCGCCGGCCTCGCGGAACAGCGATTCATAACGGTCGGTGAAAAGACGGGACCGCACGACGGCTGCGGTGTCGAGTTCTCTTGTCGAGGGCGTACAGGAGCCTACGGCATTGATGTGGGCGCCGGCGGGGATCCACGCGCCTTCCAGGACGGGTGTCGGGGAAGCGGTCACTGTGCAAAGGATATGCGCGTTAGCGGCTGCCTGTTGCGCGGAATCAGCGATATGAAAGGGAATATTATACCGGGCTTCGAGGCGGAGGGCCAGGTCTTCGGCATGGCTGCGGTTGCGTCCCCAGAGCGTGATCCGGGATACATTCTGTACGAGCGAGATGGCCTCGATGTGTTTTTCGGCTTGTTCGCCAGTGCCCAGTATGGCGAGATGTGAAGCCTCCCGGCGCGCCAGAAGCCGGGTGGCTACTGCGCTGGCGGCAGCGGTACGGATAGCCGTTATTTCGGCAGCGTCCAGTAGCAGGAGCGGTGTTCCGGTGTTCGCGTCGAAGAGCATGACCACCCCCTGGTGCGAAGGGAGGCCCTTTGCTCCGTTGCCATGGAAGATGGTGAGCACCTTGATGCCGAGGATGCCGGCTTCACGGGCGGAGGCAGGTTGCCCGTCCGGGCCCGAACTTCCCGCGGCGGAATAACCGGGCATCATTCCGAGCAGACCCGAATGGTCCGGGAGCCATAACAGCGAGCGCAGGGGTTGGAGACATTCGCCCCGGGCAAGCGCGAGGAACATGCGTTCCATCACCGAAATGCACTCGTGCATGGGCAGGAGATCGGCGATCTGTCGTCTGTCGAGATACGTAGGTGGTAGCATCGGCGGTATACAGTGTTTCTATTTATTGTGTTGCAAATAACTGATTTTTATCATATTTTTAATCGCTAAAACCCAATATTTGACCCAGTCGAAGAGCCCAACCGTCGCGGTAGCTGTTCAAACGCCTAATTCCCGAGTTTGGAAACACAATACATTCATTGTGTT
>DASZYU010000358.1:0-4394 GCA_035545215.1 Puia sp. | reverse complement strand
AGATGATGCGGGTATCCGGGATGCTCCAGAACAGCGGAGCGATCGCCACGCTCGGAGCGGGAGGAGGCAGGGACGGCACCGTGTTCGTCCAGAACCTCGTTGGGTACCGGAAGAAAGACCGGCCGACACTGCCCGACGTGCAGGTGGCCAAAGAAGATTTCCTGCGGGTGATGCGGCTGGCCATGGAAGGGCAGTCGCCGACGCTTGAAATTCAAAGCGAAACCAAACGGTACGACCAGGACCTGCAGGGGCATAACGTGGTCGCCGAGATACCCGGGACCGATGCCGCGCTGTCATCCCAGGTGGTCATGCTGGGAGGCCATCTCGACTCCTGGACGGCGGGCACGGGCGCAACCGACAACGGCGCCGGCTGTATTGTCGCGCTCGAGGCGGTACGCCTGCTCAAGGCGTTGGGAGTCAAACCCAGGCGGACGATCCGGATAGCCCTGTGGGACGGTGAAGAGGAGGGTCTGCTCGGCTCATTCCATTACGTCAAAAACCACTTCGGCGATCCGGCCGATATGAAGATGAAACCGGAACAGGAGAAAATATCCGTCTATTTCAACCTGGACAACGGCACCGGGAGGATCAGGGGCATCTTCGCGCAGGGCAATCAACAGGCGGCGGATATCTTCAAACAATGGCTCGTACCGTTCAAAGACATGGGTGCCTCGACCGTTACGCTGCACAACACGGGCTCAACCGACCACCTGAGCTTCGACGCCGTGGGCATACCGGGCTTCCAGTTCATCCAGGATCCGCTGGACTATGAAACAAGGACGCATCATAGCAACGAAGACAATTACGATCACCTGAACCTGGACGATCTGAGACAGGCGGCCGTGATCGAGGCGGCGTTCGTCTATTTTGCGGCCATGCGCCCGGACCGGATGCCCCGCAAACCGCTGGGCAAGCCGGAGAAATTCATTTTCGACGATTTAATCCCTTGACGTATATTTGCCCCCGCTGTTCCTGCGCCTGCGAGCGATGCGAAACCGGGCCCGCGGCTTTGGAACGTATTGATTGGACTGATAACGAAGTAACCGGGACCTGGCGAAGGTCGGCGGTCCGTTTATCCAAAAAGATTCAAACTTGGCTACTAAATTCTCAAAGGAGACCTATCTGTACTGGTACGAGCTGATGCAGCTGATCCGGCAATTCGAGCTGATGGCGGAAGAAAAATACAAAATGGAAGGCAAGATCCGGGGCTTTTTCCACGCTTATATCGGACAGGAAGCCATTGCCGCCGGATGCATGACGGCGACCAAACCGGACGATCCCTTCATTACCGCCTACCGCGACCATGGTCTGGCGCTCTCCAAAGGGGTCAGCGCCAACGCCTGTATGGCCGAGCTGTATGGGAAAGCGACGGGCGCGGCCAAAGGAAAGGGCGGCAGCATGCACTTTTTCGGGGTGGACGTCAAGTTCTTCGGCGGACACGGGATCGTCGGCGCGCAGATCGGCACGGGCGCCGGTCTGGCCTTTGCCGAGAAATACAAGGGTACCGACAATGTCGTGCTGACCTTCTTCGGCGACGGCGCTGCGCGGCAGGGCATGTTGCACGAGGTCTTCAATCTGGCCATGTTGTGGCGGCTGCCCGTCGTCTTCATTTGCGAGAACAACAACTATGCGATGGGCACCTCGGTCGAACGTACTTCCAATGTGGTCGATATCTACAAATTGGCGGACGCCTACGAGATGCCCGCGGATTCCATCGACGGCATGAGCGCGGAGTCGGTGCATGAGGCCGTGACGCGCGCAGTCAAACGCGCCCGCCAGGGGGACGGGCCTACGTTGCTGGAGATCAAGACCTACCGGTATAAGGGTCATTCGATCTCGGACCCGCAGAAATACCGGACCAAGGAAGAGGTGGATGAATACAAGCAACGCGACCCCATCCAGCAGGTGCTGCAAACCATCCTCACTAAGAAATACGCTACCCAGGAAGAGATCGACGCCATCAACAAGCGGGTCAATGATACGGTAGCCGCCTCAGTCAAGTTCGCCGAAGAATCACCGTGGCCCGACGATTCCGAGGTGCTGAAAGACGTCTATATCGACGCGCATTACCCTTTTATCGTGGATTAAACCTCGTTTCAACCCGCACAAAAAATTCTATCTAGCATACAATGTCAGAGATTAAACGCCCCGCCCATTTGGAAGAAGACAAGAACCCGATCGCGGATATCCAGGAATTCTGGGAACGCTACGGCAAACTCGCGACTTACGCGCTGTTGGTGATCGTCATCCTGGTCGGAGGGTACTTCGGATACCGGAACTTTATTGCCGAGCCCAAGGAAAAACAGGCGACCGAAGCGATGTTTCGCGCCGAAGAATACTACCGCTTGGATTCGACGAGACTCGCCCTGAACGGAGACAATATCAATGCCGGGTTCCTGAAGATCATTTCCCGCTATGGCGGCACCAAGGCTGCCAACCTGGCTTCGTTCTATGCCGGCAGCTGTTATCTCAAACTCGGCGACTTCAATAACGCCGTCAAATACCTTAAGGATTTTTCGACGCCGGTGAAAATGCTGCAGGAGCGCGCCTATGGCTTGCTCGCGGATGCTTATTCCGAGCAGAACAAAAAGGAAGAGGCCGCGGAGCAATACAAAAAGGCAGGGACCTTTTACGAAAAGGATGAGCTGTTCTCGCCGGAATACCTGTTCCGCGGAGGTTACCTCTACGAAAGCAGGGGAAAGACACAGGACGCCATCACGCTCTACAAACTGATCAAGGACAAATATCCGAGATCGCAGCGCGGTCAGGACATCGACAAATACCTGGCGAGGCTGGGCGTATTAGAATAATCGAATTATGGCTGAGATCCGCGACAGCAAATTGATGCAAGACACTGCCACAGGCATCCCCCGGGGTGCCTGTGTAGTTATTGTCCGGACCGAATGGAATGCGGCCATCGTCGATGCCCTCGAGGAAGGATGCAGGAGGATCGTGGAGGCAGCCGGCGTTTCCTGCCGCGTACTGACCGTTCCCGGCGCCTTCGAGATCCCATTCGGAATAAGGGCTTACTGGGACGCACATAAATACAAAGACGACCGGCCAAAGGCATTTATCGCCCTTGGCTGCGTGTTGCGGGGCGATACGCCGCATTTCGAATACGTGTGCCGCGCTGTGACCGACGGTGTGCTCCAGCTCAACCTGGTGCTCCCCCTGCCAACCATCTTCGGGATCCTGACCGTCGACAGCCAACAACAGGCCGACGAGCGCATCGGCGGAAAACACGGTCATAAAGGAGAGGAAGCCGGCATGACCGCGCTCAAGATGATCGCCCTGAAAAAAAGTTTATAGTGACCGTTCAACTATTCATACCTTGTTTTATCGACCAGCTGTACCCGCAGACAGCGTTCAATATGGTCAAGGTACTGGAGAAGGCCGGTGTGGAAGTGGCCTACAATACCGAACAGACCTGTTGTGGCCAACCCGCCTATAATGCCGGGTTCCGCGATGAAGCGAGGGATGTCTGCAGCAAATTCCTGAAGGACTTCGAAGGCACGGACTATGTCGTCGCGCCCAGCGCCAGCTGCGTGGGGTTCGTCCGGAACTATTATTCCAGCCTCTTCAACAATTCCTCTTTGCACAACGCAGTGCGGGATATGCAAAAACGGATCTTCGAGTTCTCTTCCTTCCTGGTCAATGTGCTGCGGGTCGAAGATTTCGGCGCCACGCTCCATGGGAAGGCGACCTATCACGACAGCTGTGCAGGACTGCGGGAATGCCGTATCAAAGAGGAGCCCCGCCGGCTTTTGTCGCACGTAAAGGGACTTCAGGTGCTGGAGATGAATGACGTGGAAACCTGCTGCGGTTTCGGTGGAAGCTTTGCCGTCAAATTCGATACGATCTCAACCGCCATGGCCGACCAGAAGGTCAACAACGCGCTCCAGACCGGCGCCGACTATATCATTTCAACCGATCTGTCCTGTCTGATGCACCTCGAAGGTTATATCCGGCATAAGGGTGAACCGATCCGCACGATGCATATCGCCGACGTGCTTGCCAACTTCTGATCAAAAAAATAAGACCACCCATATTACCTTGGTAATCGGATGGTCTTGACCCTTAAAACAACCTGTCGCAAGCGTTAAATAGGGTTAAAACCAGGCCTCACACTATATACGGCTCCGGGGGCCGTTTGGATTCGCTAAAACCCCGTTTTTCCCAAAAAAAATATACGCGATTGATTGTTAATGTTTTAGCATTTTGTAATTTCGGATATGGGATATTGGCTCGTTAAATCTGAACCGTCGGTATACAGCTGGGACCAACTGGTTAAGGACAAGGAAACCAGCTGGACCGGCGTCCGGAATTATGCGGCACGGCTGCACCTCCGCGGCATGAAGAAAGGAGACGAAGTGCTCTATTATCACAGCAACGAA
>DASZYU010000357.1:0-14799 GCA_035545215.1 Puia sp. | reverse complement strand
GGCTTGCGCGCAGTATGGGACGATCGCCGGGCGGAAGGGGCCGGCCGTAATGAAAGGTGGGAGGAAGGCGCCGCCCTCAACGAACGTTGGAAGGAATCGTACCTTTGATGGCCTATGGAAAGAGTACACCACTACCTGACCTCGGTTGTCTGGACGGGCAACAAGGGTGAGGGCACCTCGCACTACCGGGCCTACGAACGCGATCATACGGTATCCGTCAAGGACAAACCCGAGATCCCCGGTTCTTCGGACCCGGCTTTTCGCGGCAACCCGAGCCGCTACAATCCCGAAGAGTTCCTGCTCGCAGCGCTATCGTCCTGTCACATGCTTTCCTACCTCCACCTTTGCGCAGTCAACAAGGTCGTGGTCGTCGATTACCGGGACAGGGCGGAAGGCACCATGGAGGAAACGAGCGATGGCGGCGGGCATTTCACGGTCGCTATCCTGCGACCGGTCGTTACGGTGGCAGAAGAAGCCATGGCGGACAAGGCTAGACAGCTGCATCACGAGGCGAGCCGACTTTGTTTTATCGCCAATTCCGTCAATTTCCCTGTCTCGCACGAACCGGAGATCCGGGTAGAGGCGAGGCCGGCATAAACGCGCGACCGGCAGAGCGGGCAGGCGCACCGGCGTGCGGCAGCAGTGTCCGGAGCCGGCCTGTGGGAGCGGCATCGACTCGTGTGCCGGAGCGACGCACGGGGCTCGCGTTCGGGGCTCGCGGTCCCCTAGCTTATCACCAATAATATTTTGCCTCGGTGTTGCCCCGATTCCATCAGACGCTGTGCGTCGGCAGACCCGTCGAGCGGGAATCTTGCCTCGATCAGCGGGCGGACCGCGCCCCGGGCAACCAGGGGCCAGACCCGTTTTTCCACATCGGCCGTCAACTCTGCCTTGAAGGCGGCGCTCCGCGGCTTCAGCATGCTACCGGTGATGACCAGCCGCCGCGACATGATAGCCGTAAGATCGATCGTCGCGTCTTTTCCGCGCATGGCGTTGATGAACACCATTCGGCCGTCGTTCTTCAGCAACCGCAGGTTCCTGGGAGTGAAGTCGCCTCCGGTTATATCCAGGATCACATCGACGCCGGTATCCTGGAAAGCTTGCTCGAAGTCTGCCGTCTTGTAGTTGACTGCCCGCGTCGCGCCCAGCGCCTCGCACCACCTGCATTTTTCTTCGGTACCGGCCGTCGTATAAATGGGATTGCCGAGTGCGACCGCCAACTGGATGGCCATCGAGCCGATGCCGCTGGTGCCGCCGTGCACGAGCAGGATCTCGCCTGGGCGCAGGCCCGCCGTCCTCCAAACATTCGACCAGACGGTCAGCACCGTCTCGGGGAGTGAGGCCGCTTCCTCGAGGGTCCAGCCGTCGGGAACCGGAAGACATTGACCGGCCGGGACCGCTGCATATTCCGCATAACCGCCGCCGGTGGTCAGCGAGCAGACCTCATCACCCGGCTTCCAGCGGGTTACCCCTTCCGCACAGGCTATAATAGTTCCCGATATTTCCAGGCCGGGTATCTCCGGGCGATCATTCCCGTACGACCTGCTTTGCCGGGAATAGATGTCGCTGCGGTTGAGTCCCGCGGCCTTTACTTTGATCAGCACTTCTCCGTAGGCGGGAACAGGGTCGGCCGTATCGCGAATTTCCAGGACGTCCGGGCCTCCTTTGGTCGTGATCCATATCGCTTTCATACCCCAAAGGTAGGGAATGCGCCGCCGCAGGAGCGTTTGACGATGCGTGAGCCGCCGGGGCCTGCTGTTGCCGGCGGTCAGCGTCTGCGGAGCCGGATGATACGCATGGCGTCGAGCAGCCTGATCACAGGCCAGGTCGGATCGAGCTCGAACCATTTCCTGGCGAAATTGGCGTCGTTCGGGCTCTTGTGGTGGTTATTCTGGAACAGCTCGCCCATCATCAGGAAGTCCAGCGGCAGCGTGTTCTTGCTGTGATCCTGGTTGTCGAAATTGGAGTAGCCGTATTTATGGCCGCACCAGTTGACGATCGCACCATGGATGGGCCCCATGAAATAGTGAACGGGCAATAGCAGGAAAAGCCACCAGTGCGCGGCGAAGAGCACATAAAAAGCGGTGTAACCCATGCCGAATGCGATCCGCGTAGCCCAAGAGTCGCTGACCCGGTCGAGTAATGGCCAGGTCGGATATCGGTCGCGGAATGCCGGTTCCGGCTCTTTTTTGTACCTCAGGTAGTCCAGATAGATATTTTTCGTCTTTATCATCAAGCCCCAGACGTCTTTGATGAAGTGGGGAGAGTGGGGGTCCTTTTCGGTATCGCTGTAGGCATGATGCATGCGGTGCAGGATCGCATAGGCGCGCGGATTGAGAAAGGAAGAGCCCTGGACGACGAAAGTGAAGCCATAAAAGAATCGTTCCCATCGCTTCGTCATTCTGAACATCTTGTGGGATGCATAGCGGTGCAGGAAGAAAGTCTGCGAGAACAGCGACAGGAACCAATGACACAAAAAGAAGAGGAAGATCGCCATAGAGTACGAAAGCCTTTCGTTAAAAAGGCACGAAATTAGAACGTTTTAGTTAAAAATGATCCAAAAAATAGTTATCTTTATAGCGAGCAGTTTTGCTGCTTGCAAGAGTCTAGCGATTGCATACCATTTTACAAGCCCCGGTCAGCCGGGGCTCTTTGTTCCAATGGCAAACGATTTCTACCAATTAAGTGCGAACACGCCGCAGGGGCGTCCGCTGAGTATGAACGATTACAAAGGGAAAGTAATCCTCGTCGTCAACACCGCGACGCAGTGCGGCTTGACCCCGCAGTTCGAAGGACTCGAACGTCTTTACCTTCGATACAGGGACCAGGGACTGGTCGTGCTGGGCTTTCCCTGCAACCAGTTCGGGAACCAGGAACCATTGTCGGATGACGTCATGGAGGAGACCTGCCAGATCAACTACGGGGTGACGTTCCCGCTATTCCAAAAGATCGACGTCAACGGACCGGGAACACATCCGGTATTCCGGTATCTGAAAAAGCGGCTCGGCGGTCTTTTCGGCAGCAGGATCAAATGGAATTTTACGAAGTTCCTCATCGATGCGGAAGGCAGGCCGGTCCGCCGGTTCTCACCCGTGACAAAACCGGAGGCGATCGAACCTAAGATCCGGCAGTTGTTAAAGGGGTCGCCACGGTAAGCGGCCGGGCCGGCCGGCGAAATACGGATAATGCCAGGACAGCGGAAAAACTAAATGACAAGCGGGTCGACGCCGCTAATACTGTGAAATCGGTAACGGATTCTACTTCGGTACCCTCGAAAGCGGACGCGGCCTTTATCGTAAGGGCCAAGACTGCGAGCCATTTGGAAGTGCTTTGGGGCGGCTGGCCCACCGGCTAATTCAGGATAATTCCTCTAGCAACTCTTCGTTGAGCCCGATCTTTTCGGCCTCCATGTTTTCCTCCAGATGGCGAACACTGGAAGTGCCGGGGATGAGCAGATTGTTCGGAGAACGATAAAGCAGCCAGGCCAATGCGAGTTGGTGCGGGGTAACGCCCAGACGGCCTGCCACGCTTTCGATCTTTTGCATATTGTCCAGTTTGCCGGCATTCAGCGGATTCCAGGGAATGAAAGCTTTGCCGGTCTTTTCGCAGTATTCCAACACCGATTCCCATTTCCGGTAATCCTGGCTGTATTTATTCTGGACGGAAACCACCTCCACGTATTCCTCAGCGCGTTTGATGTCGTCTACACTGACCTCGGACAATCCGATATGTTTCACCAATCCTTCGGCCTGCACGCCCTGCAGGAAGGACAAAGTATCTTCGAAAGGGACGGTCGGATCGATGCGATGGAGCTGATACAGATCGATGCGGTCCAGCCGCAGCCTCGCCAGGCTGCCTTCGAGGGCCTCTTTCAAATGGTCCGGATGGGAATTGATGTGCCATTGATTGGGGCCGGACCGAAGGAAGCCGCCTTTTGTAGCGATGACCAATCCTTTCGGGTAAGGGTGGAGGGCTTCCGCGATCAGCTCTTCCGAGACGTTCGGGCCATAGCTGTCGGCCGTATCGATGAAGTTGACACCCAACTCGACGGCGCGGCGAAGGACCCGGATCGCCTCGTCGTGATCCTTTGGCGGGCCCCAGATGCCCTGGCCGGTGATGCGCATGGCGCCAAAGCCCAAACGACGAACGGTCAGATCGCCGCCAAGGACGTAATCTTTTCGGAAACTGATGGACGTGCTCATATAAAAGAGTATTTTAAACGGTAACGGCGGGTACGAAATGCTCCTTTGGATAGCGGGCAAAATCAAACGCCCTGCCGGGGAAATTGTTCGTGCGGTATCGGCGGTTTATTTTATATTCGTCAAGCTCCAAGACTGCTGTAAGAGAACAACGATCCTTTTGCCGGTTTTGTTCATGACTGCTAAGGACGGCGATGATGCAAAAGCGTGCGGCCCTGACGGAAACTTAAAAAACACCTATATGTTCAGGAATTATTGGAAGGTCGCCGCCCGAAGCCTTCTGAAAAGGAAGGGTTTCACGGTCATCAATATCCTGGGGCTGGCCACCGGGATGGCCGTCTGCCTGCTGATCCTCCTATTTATCCGGCATGAAGTGGGTTATGACCGCTTTGAGCCCGCCGGCGACCGGATCTACAGGGTGGTCCTCGAGCGGAAGTACCCCGGACGAAGCACCTCCTATGCCATTATCCCGCAATCGATCGGCGGTGCGATCCAAAAAGAGTGTCCCGAAGTCGAATACAGTACCGGTATGCAGGATCTTGCCGGCAACGGCAATTTCCTCGTACGGATCGACGACCGCAATTTCGAAGAGAAGAGAGTGCTGCTCGCCGACTCCAATTTCTTCCGCGTGTTCCGAATGCCCTTGCTTGCCGGGGACGTCGGCACTGCGCTGCGTAAACCGAATATGGCCGTGCTCAACAAAACGATGGCCGTTAAGCTGTTCGGATCGCCCGCCGCCGCGCTGGGCCGCACCTTCGAGACCGAAGCGAAGGTCCGTTTTGAGGTGTCCGGCGTATGCTCCGATTGGCCGGTTAACTCGCACATCTCCTTCAACATCCTGCTTTCGGCACCCAGCTTTGCTTTCACCAAAGTTCCCAATTTTACGGGCTTTTCGACGTTCACCTACCTGCTGCTGCGCCCGCACGCCGACGCTGTGGGGCTCGAGGCCAGGTTCCCGCAGATCGTCGATAAATATGTGGCTGGTGAGATCGGCCGCAATTTCGGGATGACGTTTGCGCAATTCCAGACCTCGGGCAACGGCTATCATTATTATTTACAGCCGCTACGCGAGATCCATTTGATCTCCGATCTGGAAGCCGAGATGCGTCCCAATGGCAGCAAACGGGCGATTACCCTGTTCGGCATGATAGCGATATTCATCCTGGGGATCGCCTGCGTCAATTTCATCAATCTCTCGACCTCGCGTTCGCTGGAACGGGCGCGCGAGGTGGGCATCCGGAAAACGTTCGGATCTCAAAGACGCTCGCTGATTCTGCAATTTCTGCTGGAGTCCACATTGGTCAGCGGGCTGAGCGTGCTGGCGGCGCTGGGGATCGTCGCGTTGTCTCTCCCCTGGTTTAACCGTCTGGCCGGACAGGATCTTTCGATAGCCGGCATCGTAAGCCCGGTGAACGTGGCAATCGCGATCGTTTTCGGGATAGCGGTAGGGATCCTGGCGGGCGTCTATCCGGCTTTCGTGTTATCTTCGTTCCAACCGATCAAAGTGCTGAAGGGTAAGTTCCAGTCGAACAGATATGGCATCGCGCTGCGAAACGGGCTCGTCATGTTCCAGTTTGCGATCTCGATCATCCTGATCATTTGCACGGTCGTCGTTCACCAGCAGATGCGTTACATGCTGGGTGATAAGCTGGGGTTCACAACAGACCCCATCGTCGAGATCCGCAGGACCGATCTGCTGGACAAGAATATTCACGCTTTCAGGAATGCCATCGGCGCGATTCCCGGGGTTGAAGCTGTAAGCGGCTCCTCCACCATGCCGGGTGAAGAGGGTTTTTTCGGAATCGTGTGGCAACCGGTCGGATCGAAAGAATCCATGACGGGCAGAGGCATCGTCGTGGATGACCGGTTTGCTTCTACACTCGGGCTGACGTTAAAGGAGGGCCGGTTCTTTTCGAGGGCCCATGCCACGGACTCGCTGTCGGTCGTGCTGAACGAGAAAGCGGTGAGTGCACTGGGTCTGAAGGAACCGGTCCTTGGCACGCGCCTTATGACGACCGAGCCCACGCTCAATCCGCGGCCGGATTCCTTTTATACGTACACTGTGATCGGCGTGGTAAACGACTTCCATTTCCAGACGCTGCACCAGGCGATCGCGCCGCTGGTCATGAGCAATGCGGCCAAATTCGGGGATGTAACGGCAATAGCGGATGTCCGGTTAACGGGTGGCGCCTTCTCCGGAGCGATCGCTTCGATCGGGCAGGTGTGGAAAAGTTTTGTGCCGGACCGGCCGTTCCGATACACCTTCATGGACCAGCAGCTGGCTGCGCAATATAAAGCCGAGCAGACACTCCAGCGACTGTTCACCGTCTTTTCATTACTGGCCGTCTTTATCGCCTGCATCGGACTGCTGGGGCTTGCGGCTTATTCGACACAACAGCGGATCAGGGAGATCAGCATCCGTAAAGTAATGGGCGCAGGGCCGGGGTCGATCGTCAGGCTTTTGTCAAAGGGGTTCGTGCGCCCGGTGACAGCCGCGGCATTCGTCGCCTTCCCCCTGGCATGGCTAGCCATGCACAACTGGTTACAGGGGTTTGCCTATCGCGTAACGCTGGGTTGGTGGATCTTTGTCCTGAGTTGGCTGCTATCCCTGTTCATCACGCTGCTGACGATCAGCCTGCAGGCTATCCGCGCCGCGGGAGTCAATCCCGTACGAGTCTTAAGATCAGAATAAATCCGCAGATATGAAGAAAGGACGATTGGAGGCATTCAGCGACGGCGTGATCGCCATCATCATCACGATCATGGTCCTCGAACTGCATGCGCCACTGGGTAATCATCCGCGTGATCTGCTGCCGATGGTGCCCATCCTGGTCAGCTATATCCTGAGTTTCGTGAACGTTGGCATTTACTGGAACAATCACCATCACATGCTTTATGCGGCACAAAACGTCAATGGCGCCATCCTTTGGAGCAACCTGCACCTGCTGTTCTGGTTGTCGCTGATGCCCTTCGCAACGGCCTGGATGGGAGAGAACCATTTCGCCCGGTGGCCGGTGATCCTGTACGGAGGCGTGCTGATCATGAGCGGGGTTGCTTACAATCTGCTTTGCAGACAACTGGTCCTCGAGGCCGGCACAGACTCTCCATTGGCCAGGGCCCTGGGCCGGGACTGGAAAGGGCGGTCTTCGCTGGTCATCTATGCCGTTGCGATCCTCCTTGCCTTCGTCAATTCATGGCTGGCCGTGGGGCTGTATGCCGTAGTATCGGTGATCTGGTTCATCCCCGACCTGCGCATCGAACGAAAGGTGGCGGATTGACCGCTAACCCTGCGAATGAAGCTGTGGACCCGGCTGCAATATCCTGGGCGTTCAGCGGAGAGCTTTATAACCGCGCCGCTCGGCTTTCCCCGATCAATACCTGGGTTTGTTCTTCGCCCTTTCGGTATCGGGCGTCGCCGGCGTATCGTGCAGCCGGCCGCTGGTATCGGAATGCTCCGTGGGATGGATTGTATCATAACGGGTCGTGCTGTCGGGCTTGGCGATGCCACCATCCCCGGTGCTGTTCCCGGCGCCGACCCGGTTGCGGTTCTCGCAACCAGCGAAAAGAGAACCCGAGAAGAACAAAAGAACCAATAGCTTACGCATTGTCATACATTTAGGTGATCTAACTACCAGCCGTATTCAATTATCCTGCCACGGGCTTCTGATTACTCTGCGAGCGGCTTTCAATTATCCTGCGACGGGCTTTAGGATTTATTTAATGTTCAAAGTGCAACATCGGACAGAGGTTCCACGTCCTATTGGTCATGACGACCGCCAAGATGGACCGGACCGGCACCGCTGTGCCTTTCGAAGTCGATCAACAGACCTGGAAGGACATCGATCTTTTTGACGACGGCAGAGTCGGGCCGGCCTACAGCCTGTTCAACCGGGTGAAAACCGGGGGAGGCGAGGAAGCCCTCGTTCGGATGCTCAGAACGCCGTCCAACCAGCGGTCGCTGCTGCAGGGACGGCGGGATACGATACGGTTCTTCCAGGAGAAAAGGGTCGACCTGCGGGTCGGCAGAGAACAGCTGAAACGAATAGAGCATTATCTTTCTTCGGGCATCTTTTTAATCCCCGACAGGTGGTTGAAGGCGCTGTTGTATTCGCTCCGCAACCAGGCGCGGCAAAGCACGGGTCATGGCGCCCTGATCAATGGCGTCCGGATGACGGTCAGCCTTCTGCGTTATCTGTACCAATTGAGGGAAACATGGCTGGCGGACGACTGTCCCGCCGCCCTGGCGCAAGAACTCAATGAACTTCCGGGGTTGATCGCCGACCAGCGGGTCAGTGCACTGGTGATGGGCGCAAGCCGGCATTTGCGCCTGATGGACCTGGCGTGGTGCGATCACTACTTCCGCGGCTCCGGTAAGGCCTGTCTGCGCCATCTGCTGCGCTTGCTGTACGAGTGGGATGTATTCGAGGCTGTCGCGACGGTAACGCAGCAACATGGTCTGTCCTTTCCCCAATACGACGATGCTCCGGAGCCTTGCGTCCGGGCGGAAGGACTTTTCCCCATAACGCTCAATGGCGCCGTTCCAAGCGACCTCGAGCTCGGCAAAGGGGTCAGGCTGGGCCTCATCACCGGCGCCAGCAGGGCCGGAAAGACCAGCTTCCTGAAGTCTTTCGGTCTGGCCGTTTATCTGGCACACGTTGGGTTTCCTGTACCGGCGCGTTCTTTCCGCACGACGATCTTCAATGGGCTGGTCATCACGATCGAACCGCCCGACTGCCTCGGGCAGGGGTTCAGCCGGTCGTACGCCGAAGCCAGACGGTTGAAGGAGGTCCTCTCCCAGGTGAAGCAGAAGAGGCGGGTGATGGTGATCTTTGATGAACTCTTCGGAACCCATCTGAATGACGCCGGTGGAGAACCGCTCCAGGTCATCGAGGGGCTTGCAGCGCTCGAAGGAAGTCTTTTTCTGTTATCGTCGCCTGGCGGGGATATGGCTGAAAGCCTGCACGCGAATCCCCATATCTTCCTCGCCTGTTTCGAGTCCGAAATGGAGGGCGGCGTCCCCTGGCACAGCTACCGGCTGAAAGAAGGTGTTTGCAATGAGCGGACGGGGACAGCCTGGCTGCGACAGGAAGGGATCCTGGACATGCTGGAAGAGCTTCAGCTAGGGCGCGTGATCAATTGAACGTGAATCCGACAGATTGGTACCGATAGAGGCCGGGAGGTTATTGCCAAACCGGGCAGGCGGGGAGACTGAGAACCAATAGTCGACGTCTTTTGTTCTCGCATAAACTTTGTTGAAGACCGGCGTGACGCCAAACCGTCCGGAGGTTTCGAAGGCCGGCCGCGGGACGAAATTGATGCCGTGCGCGTACCGGAAAGCCAACGGTAGTGGCAGATTGAAACCCGGTCGTTGTATCGTTTTTATTGATATTCACCCAGGGGATGATAACACTGAGTTAGGTTTTGACGCGCCGATAGGTATCGGCCGGCGCCGGCCCGTTGTTTTCACCGGCCTGCGCGGACCAGGCGGGGGATGCGGACTGAGGAGATTCGGCGGTTGGCGCGACGCGGGTGGACTGGGCGAACGAGAGATCGGATATACAGGCTGTAAGCACCAGGCAGGCGATCACTTTTCTCATAACGGTTGTTGCTTGGTTTTAGCTTTACTTTGCGGAGCCAATTTAATTAATTATGGAAAAGAACCCCCTGTCATCTTATACCATCCGGTTCAACGACTGCGACCCCATGGGACATTTGAACAATGGCCGGTACATCGACTATTTCCTGAATGCCCGCGAAGACCATCTGCGCGACCACTATGGCATCGATCTGAAGGAATGGACGAGAAAGGGCATCGGCTTTGTGGTGAGCCGTCATGAGATCCGCTACCTGCGGTCGGTTGAGTACAACGATCGCGTCGTTATCCGATCGGGGCTGATCGGATGGAGCGACACCTCGCTGCAGGTGGAAATGGCGATGATGGATGAGGCGGGGCAGGTGAAGGCTATTTTATGGACGGAGTTTACCCGGATCGATCCGCGTACGGGAAAACGGCTCGCGCACCCGGAGGAATTCATGGAATGGATACATGGCGCGCTGCTGGAAGACGTCGACATGGAAAAAGGGTTGAATGCGCGGATCGACGCATTGCGTCAGCGGGCGACCAGATAGGGGCGGGGAGGTGCATTGTTGCGGCCGTTTGCCCGGAACAATGCTTATATTTAGGGTACGCTCAAACGCCTGCTTTTATGTCAGCACATTTACCCGAGTTAGTCTGGCACCAATTCGGCGCCGCCCTGGATATGTTGGAAAATGCAGTCGGCGCCTGTCCCGACGACCAATGGGACTCTACCTCGCGCTTCTGAATCATATCATACGTTGGGGCATAAGTGTGTACTACATAATCGACATGGCGCCTCAGGATCATTCTCCTAACACCTTGGCAAACTCTAGTGATCTTGTTGTCCTGAACTACTATGAGTAAATGACTGATTTGCTTAAATTTGTACCAAAAGCCTGCTGTCCGGCCTCATTTGTATGAATTTCAGGTTTTTAATCTTAAATATATTCTGATGCCGACAGTGCTGAGGATTGGCGGGTATCGGTTTTTCTTTTACAGTAACGAGAATAACTAGCCTGCTCATATTCACGTTGAAAAGGGAGATGCCGAGGGCAAAATATGGTTGGAGCCTTCAATTTCTGTTGTTTATTTTGAAGGCTTTAATTCCAGGGAGCAAAATGAAATGCAAATCACCAGAGATAACTTCTCGGTTTTTATAAAAAAGTGGTATGAATACTTCGGCAAATAATCAGTTTGATGCGATCGAAAGCCTTATTATGAATGAGGGCTTGCGTATCGAGGCGCTGGATTTCCATCCAGAGCAGGATATGATGCTTGTTATTCTTAATACCAAAGTTGCTCTAAGTCAAAATCTTTCTGCTTACCCCTTATTGAAAAAAGCCGATAAATCACAGCTGCAGCACTATAAATTAATCGGAGGGGGTACCGGTGTTCACTGGCCACAACTTGATGAAGATCTGAGTTTGAAAGGCTTTCTGCAAAGCGAATTACGGAAGGTCGTTAAGTCGGACAAAGGCTCAGTTGCTGCTTGGTCAAAGCGGCTTGGAGTGAAGACCATCCTTTGCTTTTTAACTATGCTGATCGTGGATCGTCCAGATTAATGCAGCTGTATCATAGCCTAGTTGCCGGGCTGTATTCAGATAGTCCGTTTTTATATTATCCGGGATGGTCTTTTCCCTGGCTAAGATCCACATGTATTTGGAACTACTCCCCACCACCAAGGCGTACCGGTACTCTTTATCTAAACGGGCAATATTATAGGCTGCATAAAATGGACCAAAAAAGGAGACCTTGAGCCGTCCTTCATCCGTGCTGCTCACGAACTTTGCTTTGCCTATCGACCCTTTCCATTTATTCTTTTTGAACGCATAGCCCTGATTATCTACCCTGATCGAACCATTCGGATTTAACGAATACGTTGCAGTCACATTACTCAAATCTCTTTCAAAACTGACGTCCAATCTTGCAATTTCATACCACTTGCCCAAATACTTATGGATGGCAAAGTTCCGGACTACTTCGACCGGCATTTGACTGGTTTTGAACGATTGAAATGGCCACATAATAAAAAAATCGCGCTTTTATTCCACCGGATAGGGTCCCTCTGAAAACGTTACCGAATGATATCCTTTTGACCCGACCACCTGCGCCAGTTGGCTTCGCCAATCTTCTCCCGCAGTAAGACGCTGCAGGATCCCCCGGAAGTCATAGCGGGGCTGCCAGTCCAGATCCCGACGCGCACGCTCATTCACATAGACCCGGTCGATGCCCGGGATCATTTTCCATCCGCGCCGCCGGTATTCCGCTTCGTATCCGGGAATGAGCCGCCGCACCACGGCAGGTGCATTGTGGCGCAGTTCGGGAAGGTCTTCCGGCGAAAAAGGCGTCGTTGCGCTGATGATGTATTTGCCAAAGCCAATCTCCTTCGCGCGATCAGCTGCCGCCAGATGAGCGCTAACCACGTCTTCCAGCTCAACCCGCCGGTAAAGAAATTCATTGGCCTTCAGGTTGTCGTCCGCGTATCTCTCCCGCATTCCCCTGTTATCATCCGCTTCGGGGAAGAAGCGCGAAGTACGCAATACGATACACGGCAATCCCTCATTTCTATACGATAACTGACAAAGGTCCTCTGCTGCGGACTTGGTGGCTCCGTAAATGTTTTTTGGCTCCGGTCTGACGTCTTCCGTTATCCATGCGGCAGGTTCTCCCGAAGGTGGGATCAGGGCATCGCCAAAGACGCTGGTCGTGCTGGTGTAAATAAAGGCCTCCACACCTGCCGCGACCCCCTCTTCCAGCAGACAGAGGGTACCGGTAATGTTGGTATCGACAAATTCCTGCATGGAGTGGGTTCCGATGTGCGGTTTGTGCAGCGTGGCCGCATGGAAGATCACGTTCACCCCGGCAAGCGCCCGCTTTACCAGGGATCTGTCGGCGACGGAGCCTACGTGCGTGATCAACGGAGACGGAAGCAAGTCCAGCGATATAACCTCATCGTTCCTGCCGATCAGCGTGCGAACCAGCGCTTCTCCGAGGTGGCCGGCACTTCCGGTGACCAACACCTTCATGTGATAATTTTTTGGAGAATTTAGGTTGGGGGATTCATCGATCCCTGGCAAATATAGCAAATGATCAGTGGCCTCCACTCTTCCCTAAATCTTCATCAATTTAAATACTTTCGACTCATTCCCGTAAATCACCCGAAGGAAGTAAACCCCCCGATGCAAGTATCCTCCGGTATAGACCGTCTGCCCGGGATATAGGTTAACATCAGTCTGAAGGACGGCCCCTTGGCTGTTAATGAGTTGGAGAGAAACGGGAGATTGCCTGTTATTGGAACGGATGTTGACGGCGAATGAGTTATGCGATGGATTAGGCGTTGCGGTGATCGTAAGATCGTCTCCAAAAGCTTTCACGGTTTTGACAAAAGAATTTCTGGTAGAGGAAAAGATGGTGTTGCCGCCGCCCGCCTGCGTTGTCTCAACGACTCCGTGGTTGCCGAAGTGCTTGCTTAAGGTGCCTGGTTGAGATTGAGCGGGAACGGAGACCAAAAAATCGGGTAAAATAGCACAACTTAGTTTAAACCAATAGGCCCAACCACTTGCTGTTATTTAGCTGTTTGAAATGCCTTTGAAGTAACGTCTCCCACCTTCTTATTAAGCACCTCCCGGTGTTAGGCACAATGTTAGGCACAAAATGAAAAAGCACCTAAGAATGCTTCCTAAGTGCTTCAATATCTGTGTCCCCGCACGGGCTCGAACCGTGGACCCGCTGATTAAGAGTCAGCTGCTCTACCAACTGAGCTACAGAGACAGTTGTCACAATTGGGAGGCAAAATTATGGAATAATGGACAAATCCGAGCAATATTTTGTCAGGATTTTCTGTCGGGCGAAGGATGAAGATGAACCGGGTCATATTGTCGGTGATAGATTAGCTTTGCGGTCCGCCGGGCGACCGTCCGGAACGGGAAAATCAACGGGCGGTTTTCAAGAGAAACGCCGACTGCATTAGAACATGAACCGAACATCGACGTCTCAGACCGCCCTGGCTGCGGGAATCGTTTTTTCGATCTTATGGCCCTCCGCATCGACGGCGACGAAGGTCGCGCTCGCCGGCAGCCAACCTTTCAATATCTGTTTTGTACGTTTCGCGTGCGCCGGGATCATCATGCTCATCATCTGCCACGGGGTATTGCGTCTTCGCCTGCCCAGCGGCCGCGAGTGGGGGCGGATCGCGATCTACGGCCTGTTGGCAAACACGCTCTACCTCAGTTTGTACGTCGTCGCCATGCAGCAGGTGTCGGCAGGACTCGGCGCGCTCTCGGTGGCCATTGCCCCGATCGTCATCAATCTCGGGACTGCGGTCCTGGAAAAACGCCGGCCGGGGAAGGTCACCTGGCTGAGTCTGCTGATATGTCTTGCGGGCGTGGCGCTTGCGGCCTGGCCGCTGCTGCGCAGCTCGATGGCGACGCCAGCCGGGTTGGGTATCTTGCTGGCGGCGGTCATCATCTATTCCATGAGCGTCATCTATTTTGCCCGGGCGGATTGGAACGATCTTTCGCTGTTGACCATCAGCGGATGGCAGATCCTTTTCGGCGCGCTGTTCATGTTTCCCCTTGTGGCCTGGACGTTCCGGCCGGCAGCCAATCATTGGGTGACGAGTACCTGGGCTTCGGTGTTGTGGCTGGCGGTCGTCGTTTCCATTGTCGCCGTGCGGTTGTGGCTCTGGCTTGTGAAAGTCGACGCGGCCAGATCGTCTTATTGGCTATTCCTTTGCCCGGTGTTCGGCTTTTTGATCTCCAACGTTTTCACGCACGAGCCGCTGACAGGATATACCGTTGGGGGAATGGCGATGGTTATCGCGGGGATCTGGTGGGAGCATAAGAAGCGCGCGTGAACGCGGGTTGAAATTTTTGGATCCTGTTGCGAAGGATCTCCCCGATATAGAACGACCCATCGGGGCCGATCGCCAGATCGTGATAGCGGCAATCGATCAGCGATCGCGGTCGGTTCCTCAACAACCTTTCTGGTATTTTAGGAGAGTCTTTACTGAGTTGGGGGCTT
>DASZYU010000356.1:0-16015 GCA_035545215.1 Puia sp. | reverse complement strand
GGAAAAAGATCGGGAAACCGTTCTCCAGCAGGATCTCTTTCATGGCCTGATCGTTGGAATCGCTGCTGTCCATCACCTGGATCACCTCCCCCTGGGGCTTCTTGTTCTTTTCCCATTCGGTTATCCGGACGATCACCTTGTCGTTGTTGACGGCACCGTTCAGCGCTGACAGCGGAACATAGATGTCGGGCATCGGTTTGTCCGACTCGGCGACAAAGAACGAGAAAGAGGGACTGATCTCGATATGGCCCAGGAATTCCAATTGTTTGCGGTCGGTTACCTCCGCTATCTCACCCTGCAGCCGGCCGCTACGCGAGCCGTCCCCCTTCACCCTTACGCGGACGGTGTCTCCATGGAGTGCCGTGTTGAAATCTGCCGGACGCACCAGTATGTCCTGGTCCCTTCCTTCCACGATCACGAAACCCATCCCACTCCGGGTGACGTCCAGCCGGCCGCTATACAAATGGGCTCCTTCCGGGTGGCTTTTCTTCTTATTTTTCTTTTTATTCTTCATTTGAATTCATTGATAAAGTTATAAATGAGACGCTGGAACCGGTCGTCCTCCCTGAACAGGAACTGCGGCGCGATCGGCAACACATACATCGGACAGGTCTCCAGCTCCTGTCTGAATTTCACCAGTCGTACCGCATCTTTTTCGGTCGTGACGATGATCTTCTTTTCCGCGCCGATCGCGTTGAACCGGCGGACGATAGCGTGCAGGTCGTCGATGGTGAAAATGTGATGGTCGCCATAGGCCATTTCGTAATACGTATGCGAATGCCCGTCCAGCCAGTGCTTCAAAGGCGCAGGATTCGCAATGCCGCTGACCAGGAGCACTTCTACGGTCTCGTCAATGACCGTGGGCGTCTGCGCGACAATATGATAAGGCTCGCCGTAGCGGATCGATGAAAAGAACAGGTGCTGGTTCGAACCGGGCTCGATCTCCGTGGCGATGGACCGGCGTTCTTCCTCTGAAAGCGTTTCCGGGCATTTGGTGACGACGATGACGTCCGCCCGCTTGTAACCCGAAGGAGCGTCCCGCAGATCGCCGCTCGGCAACCACCAATCCCTTGTGAACAGGTTGGAGTAGTCCGTCAACAGGATATTGAGACCCGCCCGGACCGCCCGGTGCTGGAAGGCGTCGTCCAGGATGATGACCCTGGTCTCCGGCCGGTCGTGCAGCAGCTGCGGGATCGCGACGATACGTTCCTCCCCCACCGCTATGGTGACATCGGGAAATTTACGGTGGAACTGCATGGGTTCGTCTCCGATGTCGAGGGCTGTGGTCGAAGAGCTGGCCAGGGCATATCCCTTTGTCTTCCGCTTGTACCCGCGGCTCAGGACCGCAACCCGGAACTGGTCCTTCAGCATCCGGATCAACTGTTCTACCATTGGCGATTTTCCCGTTCCGCCAACCGCCAGGTTCCCGACGCAGATGATGGGCAGATTGAACGATGTCGAATGAAAAAGACCCTTGTCATAACACCAGTTCCGGATAATGATCACCAAAGCGTATGCCAGCGAAAGGGGGAAGAGAAGAATTCGTATGGGCTTAAGCAAAGGAAAGTTAAGATTCATAATCAGGAGGCCGTGCCTGCTCATAAAGGTACGCCAATTTTACCAGCCCACCGCTGCGGCCAGCGCCGGACGCGCTGCCATGGCCTGTGCCCGCACAAAGTCCCCGTCAGGCCGCTCCCGGAACGGGACCGACGCCAGCATCGGCAAACCGCTCCAGCGTACGATGTCCTGTTCATAATGTCCAAACCGGTCGTTGAAGACCCATCCGGCAACCCGCAGTCGCCGTATTTTGCAGACTTCGGCGGTCAGCAGCGAATGATTGATGCTACCCAGGTAATTCCGGCTGACGAGGATAACGACGGCATCCAACCGAAGAGCCAGGTCGGCCATCGTTTGTTGCTCATTCAGCGGAACCAGGAGGCCCCCAGCTCCTTCGACGACCAGCGGCCGCTCCGGGGGCAACCGGGTAGCCAGTTCTTCCACGGTGATGTGCACCCCTTCTCTCCGCGCCGCGATATGCGGAGAGGCGGGCATCTCCAGCCGGAAGGCTTCGGGAAGCACCCTTTCGGCTCCGATACGCCCGGCGACCCATTGCGCGTCGGTCCCATCTTCGTACCCTGCCTGCACGGGTTTCCAATAGGAGGCGCCGAGCGCTTCCGCGACGATGGCAGAGACGAGGGTCTTGCCCACGCCCGTACCGATACCTGTTATGAAAATAGGCTTCATTCCGTCGGTCCTCCTCCGGGTGCGGCTTTCTTCACGAAGATCGAGAACACCGTCGTCCCGTAATGCCGTTGCGTGACGAACAAGGGGTAGCCCTCGTAGTTGTTTCGGGGTGTATGTTCCAGCACGAACCAACCGTTCTGCCTGAGCAGCCGCGGCGTCAGCCGGGGTAATTCATCGATGGTCGCCAGCGCATACGGCGGACCGGCAAAGATAAGATCGAACGTTTCGGTGCACTGTTCGATGAAACGGAATACATCCATCCGGATCACCTTGATATATTCGGACAACCCCAGTTCCGCCGCGCTTTTTTGGATAAAAGCGAACATCGCCGGGTCCTTCTCTACGATGGTCAGGTCGCGAACGCCGCGCGAAGCCAACTCATAACTGATGCTGCCGGTTCCACCGAACAGATCGAGCGTCCGCAGCGCTGACAGATCCAGGTTGTTCTGCAGGATGTTGAACAGGCCTTCCTTGGCGATGTCCGTCGTTGGCCGAGTATGCGGCATTTTCGCCGGGGGGTGGATGCGTCGTCCGCCCAGTTCGCCACCGATCACGCGCATACCGCCATTTTCAGTATGGAAGAGAAATAGTGCAACGGCAATTCCTTCAGCTCATCGGTGATCTTGATGCTGTCGTCGATGTCTTCGAAATGCACGTGCAGGAAATAGTTGTGCAGCTCGGCACTGAGCGAGGACTGCCGATCGATCAGACCGCCGACCAGCAACCGGACGCCCTCCTGGCTTAGCCCCAGCTGCCGGCAGCAGTTCAACAGGTAATAGGCCACATCTTTCGTGTCCTGGTAGAGAAAGGTCTGCACGAGCTGGACCCGCCCTTCCCGGATGGCCAGCAGGACCATCTTGTCGGCATAGAAGGTCACCTTGATGCAGTCTTCCCTGTCCGCCCAATCGAACATCTTGTAGCTCTTCAGCATCAGGCTGTAATAATGCCAGTATTTCCCTGCCGAAAACTTTTGTTGTAACAAATGATGCAGATCGGGCGCAATGCGGTACACATTGAACAGTTCCCACCACGGGATCTTCTCGTTGAGGATCAGTCCTTTTTGCAGGTTGCCGTGGAGGGTGTCGATGATCTCGCGGTTCGTGTCCGCCGTAAAGACGGGCTCGGGGACAAGACTGCTGTCGGGAAAATTATAGACAACCAGGGTTTCTTTGACGGGCCGGCGGAGTACTTCCTCTTCGTCCATGATCTCGCGCAGCACTTCGCTGAGCGGGTGGTCTTTGCTGTGTTCGAGCTGGAAATACTTGACGACCAGCGGGCTCATATTTCGCTGGTTGAGGAGCACATAAGTGAAGGAATTCGGATTGACCTCCACCAACAAGCGGGAATGAAGCAATTCGTCTTCGGAGACGTTCGACACTTCGATCTGGAAGGCTGGTTTAAGCATAACTATCCGGTAATGCAATAATACTACAAAAGGACGTAAATTGCCGTCTTTTTCAAGATGGGTCAGCAGTCAAACACCCCGATCTACAACGTATCGGTCAGCAACAGGGATATCCTTCACATGGCCCTTCCCATCAGTCTTGCCATTCTCGTGCCGCAGATAAATTTCATCACGAACAACATCTTTCTCGGGCATCTCGACAATTCGGGCGATGCACTGTCTACGGCGGGAATCACCGGTGTATACTACCTGCTCTTCGCCGTGATCGGGCAGGGCTTAAACAACGGTCTGCAGGCGCTGATCGCGCGCCGCGCGGGAGAAGGACGTCTCGGAGAGATCGGCAAGTTATTCACCCAGGGAATGTACATTTCCCTCGCGCTCTCTGCGGCCGGTATTGCCATCACCTGGTTCCTGGCGCCGATCGCCCTCTCCTGGTCGCTGCATTCCGCCGCGCTCCGCACCCAGGCCGTAGCATTCCTGCGCATTCGCATCTGGGGGCTGCCCTTCCTCTATATCTATCAGATGAGGAACGCGCTGCTGGTGGGAACCAACCAGAGTAAATACCTCGTTTACGGCACTCTCGCCGAAACAACGGTCAACATCGCTCTCGATGCCGGGCTGATCTTCGGCCGTTTCGGGCTACCGGCCATGGGTTTCAACGGAGCCGCGGTCTCCTCCATTTTTGCCGAGGCAGCTGGCATGATCGTCGTCTTCGCCGTCATCCACACCAAGGGCATCAGCAGACAATTACAGCTGTACAGCCATTGGGCGTTCGAAAAAGTCAACAGCCGTCTCATCCTCGTACAATCGTCTCCGCTCATCGTCCAGTACCTCATCAGCATCGGCGCCTGGGTATTTTTTTATGTTCTTGTCGAACACCACGGCCGGCAGGCGCTGGCGATCAGCAATACGATGCGCAATATATTCGGGCTGTTCGGGGTATTTACCTGGGCCTTCGCCTCCACGACGAATGCGATGGTCAGCAATATCATCGGCCAGGGAATGGAGCATAGGGTTATCGGGCTGATCGGAAAGATCGTCAGGCTCAGTCTTTCCTTCGCGCTTATCGTCGCCATCGTATTGAATTGTTTCCCGGAGATCTTCCTGTCGGTTTACGGTCAGGACCCTGCATTCACCCGTGCAGCCATCCCGGTGATCCGCATCGTCTCCTCGGCCCTGGTGCTGATGTCTTTTTCCACGATATGGCTCAACGCCGTCACGGGCACCGGCAATACACGCATCAATCTGCTGATCGAGCTGGTCACCATCGTCTTTTATTGTATCTATGTCTATCTCACGCTCGAGCAATGGCACCTGTCGCTGGTCGTCGGCTGGGTTTCCGAATGGCTTTACTGGCTTTCGCTGTTCTCTTTTTCGTTCGTTTATATGCGCAGCGGAAAATGGAAGGGGAAGGTCGTCTGACATCCGGCCATCGGCGCGCCTGTCTTCAGTGTGGTGTGCGGCCCTCATCCGCCGTCAGGCCGGAAACTTCTTGTGCAGTGTCATACCTGCCTTACCCTGGAAATTGCCGATAGGCGCCTGCAACTTGTAGATGGAAAGCGTGACCTCGCGGATAAAGGGATAGTGCTCGCGGATCTTCGTGATCATCTCGTCGGCGATCTTCTCCAGCAGCGGGGATGGCTGATGCATCCGGTCCTTGATAATGCCGAAAAGGTTGACATAGTTGACGATCGAATCGAGTCCCGAGAACGGATGTTGGGTCTCGTCATAGGAGACGTCCAGGTTCACCTCGAACGTATTGCCCGTCGTCAGTTCTTCCTTGAAGACGCCATGCCGCCCGGAGAAGATGAGTTTATGTAATTGTACCGTTACCATAGGCTGATGATAGGGCAAGGCGCGGCTTAGCTAGGCGATCCCTTTCGACGACAACCACCGTTCTGCATCCAGCGCGGCCATACAACCACTGCCCGCGGCCGTTACGGCCTGGCGATAGATCTTATCCTGCACATCCCCCGCGGCAAAGACGCCTTCAACGTTGGTCCGGCTCGTGCCGGCGACCGTCTTGATGTAGCCGCTTTCGTCCATGTCGATGTAATCGCCAAAAATGCCGGAGTTAGGCTGATGACCAATGGCCACAAAAAAACCGCTGATAGCGATCTGTTTGGTCTCGCCCGTCTTGTTGTTCCGGATCCGCAGTCCTTCCACTCGGCTTTCCCCCAGTATCTCGTCGGTCTCGCTGTTCCAGTACAGTTTGATATTCGGCGTTTGCTGAACCCGCTCCTGCATGATCCGCGACGCCCGCATCCTGTCCTTGCGGACGAGCATGTGCACCGTCGTGCACAATTTCGAGAGATACAGCGCTTCTTCCGCAGCCGTGTCGCCGGCGCCGACAATGGCTACCTCTTTGTTCCGGAAGAAGAACCCGTCGCAAACCGCGCAGGCGCTGACGCCATAACCATTCAGCCGCTGTTCGCTGTCCAATCCCAGCCATTTCGCCGAGGCGCCCGTGGCAATGATCACGGCATCGGCCTCGATGAGTTTGTCGTCATCTATCCATACCTTATGCGGATGACCGGAAAAATCCACCTTCGTAGCCAATCCGTAGCGGATATCGGCGCCCATCCTCGTCGCCTGCTTTTCGAAATGGACCATCATCTCCGGGCCCTGTACGCCGTCCGGGTACCCGGGGTAGTTCTCCACTTCTGTCGTAATGGTCAGTTGGCCGCCAGGTTGAATGCCTTGGTAAAGCACGGGTTTCAGGTTAGCGCGCGCGGCATAGACAGCCGCCGTGTAACCGGCCGGACCGGAACCGATGATCAGACAATGTACTTTCTCGTTCGCGATTTGTTCCATGCGATAAATTGTAATATGTGCCGGGAACGCCAGCAAGAGGCTTAAGCGTGCAAATTTAAGACGAAAATCTATCCGTCAATGTCGTTTGAATGACTTAGTTTCACACGCGGTTATCAACAAATTCTCTCTTCGATGCGTTCGTTTTTCCGCTGCCTGCTCTTTCTGCTGATCCCGATCTGCCCCCTCGCCCAGGATTCGTAGCATCTGCAGTCCCACACCGGCTCGTGGGGCGACCAGCTCAACGGAACCTGCATCAATCCCGTCCTATATGCGGACTATTCTGACCCCGACGTGACCCGGTGGACGACAAGTATTATATGGTCTGTTCCGAGTTTGCCAACAGGGGAATGCCGGTGTTCCGCCCGGAGGAACCGGTGAACCTGTCTATGTCTGGAAAAAGCCGGATATAGCCGGGGGATATCTCTGCGCACCGCAGGCCAGCGATGAGTTCATGGGCGCCACCGGAGAGATCACGACCCGGCTGGACGCCGCCGGCCTGGAGGAGGGACTGCGGGCCGGTCTTTGCGTAATGAGACCATCGGCACGACCTTCGAAACCCGGTTTGGGTACTGGAAGGGCGCCCGGGTCAATCTGTTAAGCCTCAATACCCTCCGGGATGGGGGAACTGCGGCATTCGATTGGTTTCACTACGATTATGACGGCCCGAAGACCGTTACCGCACTGTCCGCCAACTGAAAAGAGCCGTCGGGCGCTGGGGTTCCAAAAATTCCCCCAACCCGCCGGCCCTGCTGTCCGGCATGACGAAGATCGGCGTCCGGCCCCCGCCCCGCCTCCTCCTCCGGATGCAAAAAAATCCCGGCCAAAAGACCGGGATCTTCATTTGAGCGGGGTTATTGCTAACCCAGATATGCTTTCAGCGCATTGCTATAACGTGCTTTCTGCAGGCGTTTGATCGCCCTTTCCTTGATCTGGCGGATGCGCTCCTTGGTCAGGTCATACTTCTGCCCTATCTGCTCGATGGTCACCCCATTTTCGCCGTCCAGACCGAAATAAGCGTTGACGATCTCCGCTTCGCGGGGGCTGAGGGATTTCAGTACCCGGCGGATCTCAGCGCGCAAAGAATCTTTCATGACGTCATCGTCCGTCTCGTCGCCACCTTCCAGCAAATCGCCCATGGCCACGTCTTCCGCCTCGTGAACCGGGGCATCCAGACTGCTATGACGCGTGTTGCTTTGGAAAATGTTGTTGATCTCCGTCTCACTCATTTCCAGCAACTCCGCTAATTCTTCCGTACTGGGCTCCCGTTCGTGTTCCTGTTCGAAAGCCATGTAGGCTTTGTTAGCCTTGTTGTAAGTGCCAATCTTGTTTTGAGGCAGGCGGACTAATCTGCCCTGCTCTGCCAACGCCTGAAGGATGGACTGGCGGATCCACCAAACGGCGTACGAAATAAACTTGAAACCCTTGGTTTCATCAAAGCGTTGAGCCGCTTTAATTAAGCCGAGGTTGCCCTCGTTAATCAAATCACTCAGTGATAACCCCTGGTGCTGATATTGCTTTGCCACGGAGACTACAAAGCGCAGGTTGGCCTGCACCAGTTTGTCCAAAGCCTTCTGATCGCCCATCTTGATGCGTTGCGCCAAAACGGTCTCCTCTTCGGGAGTGATCATCGGGATCTTGGAGATCTCCTGCAAATACTTTTCAACCGCCTGAGAATCACGGTTCGTAATCTGTGTAGCAATCTTAAGTTGCCTCATATCGAAAATAAATAATAAAAAATGACAAAATCTAAATGCGTCCTTCAGACAGGTCACGCTGCAGTGACTTATCAATTTCTGTCCTTCGGACCGGCCGCCTTGCGGCGACTTGGGCATTTGTCGACAAGCTGACGCTAAAGGGTTTAAACTGACGGGTACTACTCAACAAACAGTTACAGAGCCGGGAGTGTTCACGGAGGGGGAAAAAAGATATAGAAATAAAATTCATATCGAACCGTCCAGAACCGTCAGCGAAAGTAGTCACCAAAACTGGAAATTCATAGCAGTGTGGAATAAAAATGATTGTTTTTAATCATTTTTTTAGAGATGATCCAGTTTTCGTACCGGGGCGCTGGCGCTTTGCAATTGCCGGCTACCGCTTGCAGCTATTCGCAAATTTTTATTTTTAGCGTTTGCTTAACGTACGCCTTCTCGCGATGCCGGACACCCGCTTTTCCTGCGCGCCCGCACTTCCGGACCCATAACATTTTGAATTTCAGTCAATAAAGTCGATAACCTATCACTTAATAGATCACCTCTTTATCCCCGATCCTCAGTACAAGATTTTTCTGCGCAGCCGGCTCGACGCGTCCGACGATACGCGCCCCGATGCCAAGCTCACCGGCGAGATCGATCATGGCCGGCGCTGCGTCAGCATCCGTGAAAACTTCCAGCCGGTGGCCCATGTTGAACACCTGGTACATTTCCCTGTCGTCGGAGCCCGACGCCTGCTGTATCAGTTTGAACACGATCGGCGCATCGAAAAGCTGGTCTTTGACGATGCGGAACGTTCCGGGCAGGTATTTCAGACACTTGGTTTGTCCTCCCCCGCTGCAATGGATCAGCCCGTGAAGGAGGTCGAAATGTTCGGTCAGCAAACGCTTTACCAGCGGGGCATAGGTGCGCGTCGGGCTCAACAGCAGGTGACCGATGTCCGTCGTCCGCTTTTCCGTTTTCGGCCCCCTGTCACTGCCCGGGATTTCCACCGGGTCCGTCATCCGGTGGGTACCGATATAGACCACCTGCTCGTCAAGCGCCGTATCGTACGATTCGTGGAACCGTGCACCATAGGTCTTTTGCAACAGATCGTGCCTGGCGCTGGTCAAACCATTGCTACCGATGCCGCTGTTGTATTCCTTTTCATAGACGGCCTGGCCCGAACTCGCAAAACCCACGATCACGTCCCCCTCTTGTATCCTGTCGTTGGTGATCAGCCTGTCCTTCGGCCAGCGGGCGGTCATCGTTCCATTGACAGCGATGGTCCGCACCACGTCCCCGACGTCCGCCGTTTCTCCGCCCAGGTATTGGATACCCACGCCGTAGCTACGCAGCTCGTCAAAAAATTCCTGCGAACCGTCGATGATGGCCGAAAGCACTTCTCCGGGGATCAACCGGCGGTTGCGATCGATGGTAGAGGAGAACAGCAGGTTGTCGAAAATGCCAACGCATAACAGATCGTCCAGGTTCATCGCGATGGCATCACGCGCAATTCCGCGCCATACCGACGCATCCCCGGTTTCCTTCCAGTACAGGTACGCAAGGATGCTCTTCGTACCCGCGCCATCCGCATGCATGAGGTTCACCCATCCTTTGTCTCCACCCAAATAGTCGGGATAGATCTTGCAAAACGCATTCGGGAAAAGTCCTTTGTCCAGCCTTTCGGTAGCCTGATGAACTTCTTCTTTCTGAGCGGAGACCCCGCGGCGCGCGTATAATGACATAAGGCGGCAAAGGTAAAGGATAAATCCGTTAGATTTGTGGCTGCCGGCCGCATGGCCATTCGTTTCAATTACATGCAAATCCATTACCATACCGACCAGCTGCCGGTGTTCCGTCGGGCGGTCATCACGATCGGTACATTTGACGGTGTCCATACGGGTCACGCCAGCATCCTTCGCCAGTTGAGACAGGAGGCGGCGCGCATCGACGGCGAAACGGTGATCATTACCTTTTTCCCGCACCCGCGCAAGATCGTTAAGGGCGGTTCGGAAGACCTCCGGCTGATCAATACGCTCGAAGAAAAGATAGCGCTCCTGGCCTGGCAGCGCATCGACCACCTGGTGATCGTTCCCTTCACCGAGGCATTTTCACAGATGACCGCCGAAGAATACATTGAAGATTTCCTGATCGCGAGGTTTCATCCGCACACCGTGATCATCGGCTATGATCACCGGTTCGGGAAAGGCCGTCAGGGCGATTACCACCTCCTCGAACGCTTCAGCGGCCCGCAACATTTCCGTCTCGAAGAGATCCCGGTGCATTTGCTGGATCAGGTGTCGGTCAGCTCGACAAGGATACGCGAGGCCATTCTCCGGGCGGATATCGACACCGCCAATCAACTGCTGGGCTATCCGTTCTTCTTTTCCGGAACGGTGGTCAAGGGCAACCAGCTGGGCCGGACACTAGGCTTTCCGACGGCCAATCTCCGGCTGGACAACGGCGAAAAACTGCTTCCCGGGGACGGCATCTATGCCGTCGAAGCCATCCTTCTGCCGGAGGAGGAAACCGGGTCGGCTGCCCCGGGAACGCGCCAAACCGCAGCCGCCGGAACCCGGGATTCGCTGTTCAACGCGCCGCGGCTGAAAGGTATGATGAGCATCGGGTTACGGCCGACCGACGATGGCATGGACCGCACCATCGAGGTCAATCTTTTCGATTTCGGACAGGAGATCTATGGTCGGGAATTGCGGGTGTTCGTGGTCCGGTATCTTCGGCCGGAGCTAAAGTTCAGCGGTCTCGATCAGTTGAAAACGGCCATTGCAAAGGATAAGGTCGACGCGCTGGCCGCGCTGGAACAGGCGATCCGGCTCACATGATCTTGGCCACCAGTTCCTTCAGCAGGGCCGCGTCCTCTACACCCACGCTTCCGACTCCTACGCTCTTCAGGTTGTAGGCATGCAGGAGCAAAAGCCCGCTTTCGATCCCTTCGTAATTGTAATTACGCATCGCTGCCAGGTAGTCCTTGACGAAGAAAGGGTTCACGCCGATGGCCGCCGCAATGCCTTTCTCATCCCTGGCCGGCTGGCCGAAAATCATATACACCTTACTGAAGAAATTGTAGATGGACGGCAGGATCAGCTGGATGGGCCCGGCCTTGGGATTCCCTTCGAAATACTGGATGATGCGGATGGCCTTCGCTTTGTCCTTTTTCGCGAACGCGTCCTGCAGCTCGAAGACGTTGTATTCCTTGCTCACGCCCACGTACCGTTCGATATCGTCTTCGGTGATGCGTTTGCGGTCGGACAGGTTCACCAGCAGTTTGTCGACCTCGTTGTTGATCCTGCTGAGATCGTTGCCGATGTGGTCGACCAGCAGGAGCAGCGCCTTCTGCGTGATCTCGTAGCCTTTCGCGTGGACGAGCCCGCTGGTCCAGTCGGGTAGCTGGTTGTCGTAAAGCCTTTTGGTCGTCAGCAGTCCGGCCTTTTCTTTCAGGAGCTTTGCGAGCCGGCTGCGACCGTCCACTTTCTTCTCCTTGTAGGCCACCACGAACACGGTGGAGCTCAAGGGCTTTTCGATATAGGCTTCCAGTTTGTCGATGTCGCGCATCTGCTGGGCTTCCTTCAGGATCACCACCTGCCGTTCTGCGAACATCGGATAGCGGCGGCAGGCATTTATCACGGCTGTCCAGTCGGCATCCTTTCCATAAAAGACTGTTAAATTGAAACCGGCTTCCTGCTCGGAAAGTATGCTTGTTTCCGCATACTCTACCAGCTGGTCGATGTAGTAGTTCTCTTCGCCTTCCAACCAGTAGACCGGTTTGAATTGCAGCTTCTTCCAGTCCTGTAAGATCTTCTCGACTGACATCGGTAACACTTTTGTTGTGACAATATTACATAAATCTTTAGGAATCAGGCCGTGAACACAATAAAATCGTTTTTGGCACGGTTTTAGACCAGCTCCATGTGGAACCGTAAAAAAAAATGGTTACCGGAATTGGAAGACTTATTGTCTAAACTTTTGAAAAAACATAAGCTATGAGCACGACAACCAATTATCCCTCAGCATCCCCTCAAAGTCAACCTCCGAAAAAGGACTACAAGAATTTAGTCATCGGACTGCTGGCAGCCGGCTTCCTGGGCACATGGGGCTATTTGCTATGGAACAACAACAAACAGGAACAAGTTCAAACGCAGCAACAGGCGCAGATCTCCAAGGTTACCGATGAAAAAGGTCAACTCCAGAAGAACTTCGACGACGCCCTGGTAAGACTCGATTCGCTCACTGGCACCAACAACAAGCTGACCGCTACAATCAATGAAAGGGACGGTCAGGTTTCCAACCTCAAGAAACAGATCCGCGGTTTGCTCAGCAAACAACACCTGACGGAGGCCGAAAAGAAAAAGGCCGAAGACCTGATCAAGGAATTGAACGACAAGATCGGCAATCTCGAACAACAGGTCGCTCAGCTGACCCAGGACAATCAAACCCTGACCGCCAACAATACCCAGTTGACGCAGGACAAGGAAAAACTGACCAACGACCTGCAGACCACCACGGCCACCAACCAGGACCTCACCAAGAAAGTGGACATTGCTTCTACCCTCAACGCTTCCAATATTACGGTTACGCCGATGCACGAGCGCAAAGACGGAAAGGACAAAGAAACCACCACCGCCCGCAAGGTGAACAAGCTGGTGATCGGTTTTGACGTCGCCAACCGCATCGCGCAAACCGGCCAGACGGACGTTTATGTTTGCATCACCGGGCCCGATGGCAAACCCATCTCGGTTCCTGCCCTGGGTTCCGGTACCTTTACGACCCGCGACGAAGGCGACAAAACCTTTACGGCTAAAGTCCCGGTTGATTTCGAAGCAGGCAAGACCAAATCCGTTCAGTTCGCCTGGAAACAAAACAGCGAATTCCAAAAGGGTAACTACAAGATCGAGATCTATCACAATGGATTCAAGATCGGCGAAGGCACCCGTGAACTCAAGAAAGGCGGTATCTTCGGTTAATTCCGGTCTATTATATGGACAAGACAAGGGCGCCCGGTCGTAGACCGGGCGCCATTATTTTATGATTGGCCTTCGGCCGACGGCTCTCCCAGCCGTCCTGGACCGGGCGCCATTATTTGACCCGCGGCCCACCCTTACAGCAGTGCGCGCAATGCCGCCCGGCCCGTATGAACGATGCCGGTTTCGCCGGCTTTCCGTCCTTCATACTGGAGGCTCAGCTCGAGACTTCCTCCCAGTTTCTTGGTGAACTCCAGCCCCCACAGGTAGTTCTTTCCGGGCGCCAGGCCTTCGAGGATGGTATAGCTGACGGGTGAACTGGTACTGGCCGCCCCGTTCTTGCCGGCGGTATAGGCGATGGAGGTCATCGTAAACTTTCCCTGTATGGAGGTGCTTTGAAGAATATTGTATTTGAAATCCGAATTGAACGCATCGGCAGTATAGTGCTGGCCGCCCCATTGCAGCGCATTTTGCTTGTCGGTCATCCGGAAGCTAAGCGCGACCCGCAGATTGGAACCCTTCGTGTACGTAACGCCCGGTTCCACCGCCCATTGTTTCAGGTCGTAGTTGCTGCTGTCGAAATTGGAACTGGAATTGTTCAGCTGGCTGATGCCTTGCCGGCCCAGACCGGTCAGGGCGATCGATTTGCTGAGGTTGAGTCTTGACCGCAGCGACCATTCATTCGTTTGACGTGTCTCATAGCCGTAGGTCAGCAGGGTCTTTCCACCGTTTTGCGTGTTGCTGAGATCGAATCCCCACCGCGGGTCGCTCCGGTTGAACGACAGCGTATTGACGACGATCAGGGTCCGGGTGATCAGCGCTGTATCGTTCAGCGGGGCCCTGAACGGGTTGTAGTCGATGAGACCCGAGGCCTGTTGTTTTTGATTCAGCTGCATCGAAGACTGGTACATCAGCCGCGACAGGAAACCGGCAAAGCCCTTCGAACCGTTGCGGATCAGGACCTTCGGGTTCAGCGAGAGGCTGTAGTTGAAAGTATTGTAGTTCGCCTTGATGTACTCATTGGTGGGGGTATAGACCCGGATGTACTGGGCCTGGTCCTGGAACTGGGCCAGAACGAATTCGCTTAGTTGCTGGATGCCGTCATGGTTGTAGTCGATCCAAGTATATTGCCCGGTCCCCGCCGGTACCTGCAAATAGGTAAAGGCCAGTTTTTGTTGTTGCCCCGAGCCGACTTCATAAAGAAGATTGCCGCGCAGCAAGCCTTTCCATTCATTGACGACATACTCGACCCGGCCGACCAGGGTCTTATCCCCTCCCCGCGCGGCCGTGGCGCTGTCGGCGGAATGCGATGCCAGCGTACTGTCGGCGATGGCCATCCGGCGATAGGTCGCATTGATATGGAATTGGTGGTGCGGGTTCTTCAGCAGGTCGGCAAAAATGTTGAAGGTTTTGCTCCGGTCTCCCACGATCAGGTCGGGGCCCCGAGGATAAGCGTTCGTCCGGTCCGTGTAGATGACGCCCCATTTATTCGGCAGCTTTTCGGGCGACTTGAAATAGGCGGTCCAGGTGCGAAAGGCATAGCTAATGGCCGAAATGGTATCGGTCGACCTGTCCCTGTTCCGGTTGTCTTCCATCGAAAACCCGCCGCCGACGAGATAGTCTTTCAGAAAGGACAGCTGTCTGGAAACGTCGATCGACGGGCGCAGGTATTGGCCTGTGAACCGGTGACCGCTGTCATACGTGGTGAGGCTTAGCTGGTCCAGGATGTTCCATCCCAGCACCTTCTCCCGACTGGTCACATTGTTTTGCATGCCCGTAAACCCGTCGCTGCGTTCGTACCGCGCAACCTCGTATTTGACCGAATTCAGCTTCCTGTCGTTCAGCTGAAGACTCGCATTGTAAATCTTTTCGGTGGCCGGGTTGACATCCAGCGACATGCCCCAGTTCCGGTCGAATTCGGGATCGCGTAAGCGCTGCACCGGCTGGAAATTCGCCTGTACGTATTCGAAACCAGCGCTCGATGTAAGCTGCAAACCGCCTGGCCCCGATCCAAGCGCCTTGACGTTTTTGAAGCTGAATTTTGCAGCATTTCCGTCATCGTTGCGCTTATTGATCAGCGACAGGGTGTTGATGTCGTAATGGCTGTGCGCCATTTCCGCCGTCACCGTCGTATGTTTATCAACCGCATAGTCCGCCCCGAAGCTGACGATCTGCTGGGTCTTTGGCGTGACAAGGTATTCCGCCGCATCGAACGACCCCTGCGGAACGCCGTTGACCGGCGCCACCCAATCGAAAACGGCCCCGTTGATGCCGCTGAGATCCGGAACATAATTGCCATATCCCTGCCCGACATTGGCGAACGAGAGATTGTACAACTTTTGCGTGGCATCTGTGGAAAAGACGAAGACCGAATCGTGTACGGTAATGCCGGCCGCGTTCTTATACGTCGTATCGACGCGCTTGTACAACACCTTTCCGGCAGAGAACGTGTCGACATTCGCCACCGGATAGTAAGCGCGCTGGATGCTGTCGCCGAGCCGGGACAGGAATTTATTTTCGTCCGGCGTCAGCGTTTGGTTGATGGGCGAATTCCGCGAATCGCTGTTGCTGAACAGGCCAAGCCGCAGCCGGAGCTTCCCGGCGATGACCGCTTCGTCATAGGCATACAGGTTAACGTTAAGATAGTTGCGGTCCGCATATTCGAATTCGACCTGTATACGCGCGTCCTGGCTGATCAGCCGGTTGGGCGTAAACGTTATCTCGGCCGTATTGTAGTTAATGGTATAGTCCTGGTCTTCGCCGCGCTGCATGAGCTGGCCGTCGATGAATACCTTTTCCGTCCCCGCCAGGACGATGAAATAAAGTTCGTTGTTGGCGCCGTGCAGCAGGTAGGGGCCCTGGTTGCCTTCCTGGCCCTGGAAGAT
>DASZYU010000355.1:0-28580 GCA_035545215.1 Puia sp. | reverse complement strand
CTCACGGCCTATGACATCGTCAACACCTGGTCCGAACCCAAACTGCATAAGTTGTTCGAGCAGTATGGCGAAGTCACCAATGCCAAAACTTTGGCAAAGGCGATCGTCGCGGCGCGCGCTACCGTTTCGCTGAAGACTATCGCCAATTTCAAAGCGGCGCTGAACAGCGTGGTGAAAGGGAATCCCAACAAATATTTTGCCCAGGTTTTTCAGGCGCTGCGCATCGAGGTCAACGATGAATTGGGAGCGTTAAAAGAGCTGTTGGAACAGGTGCCCGGTCTCCTGTCCGCCGGCGGCCGCGTAGCCATCATCACCTTTCATTCCCTGGAAGACAGGCTCGTCAAGAATTTCTTTAAAAAAGGATCCTTCGAAGACGACGACCCGTCCAACCCCTTCGGACAAACAAAGGCAACCCCCCTGTTAAAAGCGATCACAAAAAAACCGGTGACCCCCGGCGAAACCGAATTACGACAAAACCCGCGATCCCGCAGCGCCAGGCTGCGCGTCGCACAACGCGTGTAAAATGAGCAAATGGAAACCGTCCTTGCTTGCGTATGGGTGGATCATGAAGAACATCGGTTTCTTCCTGTTCCTGGCCGTACTGGCGGTGGTCTATATCTATAACGGCCATTATGCGGACAAGCTCTCCCGGGATATCACCCGGACCGATAAAGAAGTCAAAGAGTTGGAGTACGAATATAAAACGCTGAAAAGCGAGGTGATGTTCCGGAGCAAACAGAGCGAACTGGCCAGAGCGGTTGAACCCTTTGGTCTCAGGGAGCTCACCCATCCGCCTTACCTCCTCATCGATTCGGCTAACGATAAATGAAATAAAAAACCGGCGCGCTTCGGCGCGTTCAGCAATGGAAGTCAAACGCGACATACTATGGAGGGTCTACCTCTGTTTTCTCGGCATCGTGGCGCTCAGCGTTGTTGTGCTCGGAAAGGTCGTGTATATCCAACGCGTGCAGGGAGCCCATTGGAAAAGTCTCAGCGACAGTCTGCACCAGAAATTCGTCGAACTGGATGCCGAGCGCGGCACGATCTACAGCGCGGACAGTTCCATGCTCAGTACCTCTCTTCCCTGGTTCAATATCTATATCGATTTTGGCGCGGACGGGTTGCGTGAAAAGAATGGTCGCCGGTTTACTGAGAATATCGATTCGCTGGCGTTTTGCCTTTCTTCGCTCTTCGGGGACCGTTCGACGGGCGCCTACAAGCGGCTGTTGCTGAAAGGCTATCGGTCCGTCGACCGGTACTATCTGCTCCAATCCAACGTCTCTTTTGAAAAGTATCGCAGGCTCCGCAATTTTCCGCTGGTCCGGCTGGGGCGTAACAAAAGCGGCTTTATCCCCGAGGTGGTCAATAAAAGATTGAATCCGTTCGGCTTGCTGGCCAATCGTACCATTGGCCTTGCAAGAACGAATGCGCAGAACGTAGGGCTCGAACGCACGTACGACACCGTACTCAAAGGCGAGACCGGCCGCCGTCTCGTCCGCTATATCGCCGGAGGCGCCTATATTCCCGTCGAAGGATACGAGATCGAGTCAGTCAACGGAAAGAACATCTTCACGACCATCGATGTCAACATCCAGGACATCGCCGAGAACGCCCTGCTCCGCGAACTGCAGGCCAATGGGGCCGAACATGGAACCTGCATCGTCATGGAAGTGGCTACGGGCAAGATAAAGGCTATCGCCAACCTTGGGCTGCAACCCGACGGCACCTATTGGGAGGACCTCAACTACGCGATCCGCGCCACCGAACCCGGTTCGACCTTCAAACTCGCGACGCTGCTGTCGCTGCTCGAAGACAAAAAGATACAGCTCAGCGACGAGATCGATCTCGGAGGCGGCAGCTGGAAAGTGGGCGGTCGAACGGTATATGACGCCGAACCGCATGCGAGCAAATCGTTTACCGTCAAAGAAGCCTTCGAGCTGAGCTCGAATGTAGGCATGGCGAAGTTGGCAGTGACCCATTACTCCTCCGATCCTGAACAGTTCATCGGTCACCTGCGCAAATTGCACCTGGACCACCGCACCGGGGTCGATCTCGCCGGCGAAGCCAGCCCCATCGTCATCACGCCAAAATCGAGGACATGGAGCGCGACCGCCCTCCCCTGGATGGCGTTCGGATACGAGATCCTGATCAGCCCGCTGCAAACGCTGACCCTTTACAATGCCGTCGCAAACAACGGCCGCATGATGAAACCCTACCTCGTGAGCGCGATCGGGGAGTCGGGCAGCATGACGAAACAATTTCAACCGCAGACCCTCGTCGACCCCATTTGCAGCGAGTCGACCCTCCGGCAATTGCAGGAATGCCTGGCCGGCGTCTGCCACGATCCCGAAGGGACCGCGACCACCGTTTTCAAGGACGCTTTCTATAAGGTGGCCGGCAAGACGGGTACGGCGCTCGTCGCCAACGGTTCGCACGGCTACGCGGAACACATTTACCAGTCATCCTTTGCCGGTTATTTCCCCGCGGACCATCCGAAATACTCCTGCATTGTCGTGATCAGGAATAAACCCTTCGCGAAGATTTTCTACGGAGCCAAGGTGGCCGCGCCCGTGTTCAAAGAAGTGGCCGACAGACTGATGAGCGAGGATCCCGACGAGGCTATCGCCTTGCGGTCCGCCGATACCGCCGGCAAGACCGACTGGGCGAAGATGTGCTCGGAGGCCGTAACCGCCGGCCGCCCTACGGCAAACAGTCAGGCGCAGTCCGGCAGATCGGTACCCGATGTAAAAGGCATGGGACTCAAAGACGCGCTCTATGTATTGGAGAGCATGGACCTCCGGGTCGCGGTAAAAGGCAGCGGAAAGGTGCGGTCGCAGTTCCCGGAACCGGGCGCTGCGCTCGAAAAAAAAGAAACCATATTCATTCAACTCGACTAAACGACGTCCGCGAGGACTATGGCCCAATTGCAGGACATATTATATAAGGTGAGCATCCGGTCCATCCAGGGACCCAGGGAAGAGACCGTCGACGATCTGCAAACGGATTCACGGCAGGCCGGCCCCGGTTCGCTGTTCATCGCGCTGAGAGGGACCCATGCCGATGGCCACCGGTTCATCCCGCAGGCGATCACCTCCGGCGCCGCCGTCATCGTCTGCGAGGACCTGCCAGCCCCGTTACAGGACGGTGTAACATACATCCAGGTGGAGGACTCGTCCGTTGCCGCTGGCATCATCGCCCACAATTTCTATGGCCAGCCCTCCGAACACCTCCGGCTGGTCGGTGTAACGGGAACCAACGGCAAAACGACCATTGCCACCCTGCTGTTCAAGCTATTCTCCGCACTCGGTTACCGGTGCGGTCTGCTCAGTACCGTCGAAAATCACATCGGCAAGCGCGTATTGCCGGCCACCCATACGACGCCGGACGCCCTCCACCTCAATGCGCTGCTCAAGGAAATGCGGGACGAAGGCTGCACACACGTCTTCATGGAGACCAGCTCGCATGCGATCCACCAGCGCCGTATCTCCGGTCTGAAATATTCGGGGGGGCTGTTCAGCAATATCACACACGACCATCTCGATTATCACAAGACCTTCGACGAATACATCCGCGTAAAGAAGTCCTTCTTCGACTCGCTGCCGTCCGACGCTTTCGCCATTTCGAATGCCGACGACAAAAGAGGCGCGGTCATGCTGCAGAACACCAACGCGAAAAAATATTTCTACAGCCTGCATACAATGGCCGATTTCAAGGGCCGCATCCTCGAGAACAACCTTACCGGTCTCGTCATGACGGTCAACGACCAGGAGGTCCATTTCAGGTTGATCGGCGAATTCAATGCCTACAATCTGCTGGCGGTGTACGGCGCCGCCGTTTGCCTCGGCGAGGACAAAAGCGAAATACTGCGTTGCCTCAGCACGCTCAGCGGCGCCGAAGGACGCTTCGACTACAGCATGTCGCCAAAACAGAAGGTCATCGCGATTGTGGACTACGCCCATACCCCCGACGCATTGATCAATGTCCTGACCACCATCCAGCGGTTGCGCAAGGGACACGAGAAGATCATCACCGTCGTCGGCTGCGGCGGCGACCGCGACAAGACCAAACGCCCGCTGATGGGGGCGGCGGCCTGCGAATACAGCGACAAGGCGATTTTCACATCGGACAATCCGCGGAGCGAAGACCCGGACCAGATCATCCGTGACATGGAGACAGGCCTGAATACGGCGCAAAAACGGAAATACATGGTGATCACCGATCGAAAAGAGGCCATCCGGGCCGCGCTGAACCTTGCCGGCCCGGACGATATCCTGCTGGTCGCGGGGAAAGGTCATGAAAAATACCAGGAGATCAAAGGGGTGAAGTATCCTTTCGACGATAAAAAAGTGTTGGACGAGTTTTTCGAATTATTGCACAAATAGCGGAACATGCTGTATTCTTTATTTGAATGGTTCAGACAAAACGGGATAAAGGTACCGGGAGGTGCGCTGTTCCAGTTCATTACGTCCCGCGTGCTGCTGGCCGTCGTCTTTTCGCTCATCGTCAGCATGGTGTTTGGTAAGAACCTCATCCGCACGCTGGTTAAAAAACAGATCGGCGAGACGGTGCGCGACCTCGGGCTCGCGGGCGAACAGCAAAAGAAGGGGACGCCGACGATGGGCGGCTTCATCATCATCCTCGCCATCCTCATTCCCACGCTGCTGCTGGCTGACCTGCACAAAGCCTATATACGTCTCATGATCTTTGGCACCATCTGGCTCGGGATCATCGGGTTCATCGACGACTATTTGAAACTCCGCGCCAAACGCATAGCCAGGGAACAGGGCGTGCCCTACAAAAAAGGCGACAAAGACGGGCTTGCCGGCTGGTTCAAGATCCTGGGGCAGGTGGTACTGGGCGTCGTGGTAGGGTGCACGCTTTATTTTAACAGCAACACCCGCGTCTGGCGCGAATACATAGGTCAGACCCTGCCTTCGGATACGACGGGTTTCAAGGTCGTCACGCTCGACAAGGACAAAAAGTTCTTCGTCGAGGCCAAAGAACCGATCACGACCATCCCCTTCGTCAAGAACCATGAGTTCAATTATTCCAAACTATTGCCGACCGCGCTTCGGGGGCTCACCTGGGTGCTGTACATCGTGATCATGATCTTCATCATCACCGCGGTGTCCAACGGCGCCAACCTGACCGACGGACTGGACGGTCTCGCCACGGGCACCAGCGCTATCATGGGCGTCTGTCTGGGCATCTTTGCCTATGCCAGCGGCAATATCCGTTTCGCCGAGTACCTGAACATCATGTACATCCCCAACCTGGGCGAGCTGTCCATCTTCATCGGGGCCCTCATCGGCGCCTGCGTGGGTTTCCTGTGGTATAACGCCTACCCGGCGCAGGTATTCATGGGAGATACGGGAAGTCTTACGCTGGGAGGCATCATCGCCGCGCTGGCCATCATTGTCCGCAAAGAATGGCTGATCCCCATTTTTTGCAGCGTGTTCCTGGTGGAGAGCCTCAGTGTCATTATACAGGTCAGCTATTTCAGGTATACGAAAAAGAAATATGGCAACGGTAAACGCGTCTTTCTCATGAGTCCCCTGCATCATCATTATCAGAAGCTGGGATACCATGAGAGCAAGATCGTGACGAGGTTTTGGATCATTACGATCCTATGTGTGGCGTTTGCGATAGCTACGTTAAAAATACGGTAGTGCGGCGCCTTCGCCGCCATCGCATAAAGGGCGTTATGAAAAACCACCCCCGCCGGGTTTCAACCCGCGTGGCGTCATGACAAAAACTGATGCAAACGTAATTGTGGTGCAGTAATTTCTATGCTTTTGAAAAACCCCCTAATCCGCCCTTAGGCGGATCACCGACACCGATGAAAAACATTGACTCGTCGGCTAACCCGCCCTTAGCGGAAAAACTTATGTCAAAGCGAATGGTCATACTTGGTGGAGGAGAAAGTGGTGCGGGTGCAGCGATCCTGGCGGTGCAGCGCGGCTATGACGTATTCGTGTCCGACGGCGGCCGGCTGAAAGAAAACTACCGGCAAACCCTGAAAGAACACGGCATCGCCTTCGAAGAAGGCGCACATAGCGAAAACCTGATCCTGAACGCCGACGAGGTCGTGAAAAGCCCGGGCATCCCCGACAAAGCGGAGATCGTCAAACGCATCCGGACCAAAGGCATACCCGTGGTCAGCGAGATCGAGTTCGCCTTCCGGTACAAAGGCGATAGCCGGATCATCGGCATCACGGGCAGCAACGGCAAGAGCACGACCACGGCCCTGACCTGGCACATCTGCCGCCACGGTGGACTGGATTGCGCACTGACAGGGAACATCGGCTATTCGCTCGCCCGCCAGGTGGCGGAAGACCCTAAACACTGGTATGTGGTCGAGATCAGCAGTTTCCAACTGGACGATATCGTCCGTTTCCGGCCGGATGTAGCGGTTCTGACCAATATCACCGAGGATCATCTTGATCGATATGACTACCGGTTTGAAAATTATATCGCCAGCAAGTTCCGGATCACGATGAACCAGACAAACGAGGATTATTTTATTTATAACGAAGACGACCCTGTGATCACGCAGCACCTGGCAAGATTCAAAATTCACTCTAACCCATTACCATTCACTATGCAGCACGAAACCAACAAAGGAGGATTCATCAGCAAAGGCCAAATGAACATCGAAGCAGGAAATGAGAAACTACAAATGAGCATCTACGATTTTGCCCTCAAAGGCATTCATAATCAATATAACACAATGGCAGCAGGCATCGCGTCGGCCACCGTGGGCATCCGCAAGGAGAAAATCCGCGAAGCCATCCAGAGCTTCGAGGCGCTCGAGCACCGGATGGAGTACGTCAGCACCGTACGCGGGGTGGAATTCATCAACGATTCGAAGGCGACGAATGTTAACAGTACCTGGTATGCGCTGGAAAGCATGGACAAGCCTACCATCCTGATCCTCGGCGGCGTGGACAAAGGGAACGATTACTCGCTCATCCGCGACCTCGTCCGCGAGAAGGTCAAGGCCATCGTTTGCATGGGTACCGATAACCGGAAGATCCACGAAGCGTTCCAGCAGGATGTGCCGCTGATGGTCAATACGTCCAGCGCCGCCGAGGCCGTCAAGGCCGCCTTTCATTTCGCGACCAAGGGCGACGTGGTGTTGCTGAGCCCGGCCTGCGCCAGCTTTGACCTTTTTAAAAATTATGAGGATAGGGGGAGACAGTTCAAGGAGGCTGTCCGCGACCTATGAGCAATCCGGCAACGATAGAAAGAACGCCATTCGGGAGCCTCCGGTCGAGGACGAGAGGGGACAAGGTCATCTGGACCGCCGTTCTCCTGCTGGCCATCGTATCCCTGCTGGTCGTTTACAGCAGCACCGGCCTGTTGGCTTACAAGCTGTATAAAGGGAATACCGAGATCTATCTCTTCAAACAGTTTGCATTCATCATCGTGGGCGTAATGATCATTTATTTCGCACACCAGGTCAACTATACCATTTATTCGAGGGTCGCGGCGATCCTCTTCGTCGTGTCGATCCCCTTGTTACTCTATACGCTGTTCTTCGGGGTACAGCTCAACGAAGGCAGCCGGTGGATACGCCTTCCGATCATCAACCTGACCTTTCAGACCTCCGACCTGGCCAAACTGGCACTGTTCATGTATCTCAGCCGGCTGCTGAGCAGGAAACAGGATGTGATCAAGGATTTTCGCAACGGCTTCCTTCCCGTGATCGTCCCCGTGGCGCTCGTCTGTCTCCTGATAGCCCCCGCCAACCTCAGCACCGCGCTGCTGACCGGTGCGACAAGCCTGATGCTGCTGTTCATCGGGAGGGTGAGCGCAAAACATCTCCTGCTCACCATTGCCATTGCTGCACTGCCCGTCGCCGTCCTGGTAGGCGCCGCAGTCCTTCGCCACAGCTCGAACGGCAATGCGGTGGAAAGACCCAGGACCGAAGGCCATTCGCGGCTCTTCATCCGCGTGGATACCTGGATCAGCCGCGTGGAGACCTTCCTGTACGGTGGAAAAGATGAAGGCGGCGAGAACAACTATCAGACCAACCAGGCGAAGATTGCCATTGCCAACGGCGGTTTTGTCGGGCTGGGCCCCGGCAATAGCCGGCAACGTAATTTCCTGCCGCATCCCTACTCCGATTTCATCTTTGCGATCATCATCGAAGAATACGGTCTTGCGGGGGGGCTGTTCATCGTGCTGATCTATCTCGTGTTCCTGTTACGCAGCATTCGCATCTTCCGAAGATGCCCGTTCGCCTTCGGCGCCTTCCTGGCGCTCGGGTTGAGTTTTACACTGGTCATCCAGGCCCTCGCCAACATGGCGGTGAACGTCAATTTGTTTCCCGTTACGGGCGTCACTCTGCCGCTGGTGAGCATGGGTGGAAGTTCGTTCCTTTTCACCTGTCTGGCCATCGGTATCATCCTCAGCGTAGCCCGCAATGCCGAGACGACGGAAGGCGGGACGCGCGGCGAGGCGGCAAACGAAGACGAGATCGCAGAGGAGGCGATGCCTGCATGAGCACCAGGATCATCATAGCCGGCGGAGGTACGGGGGGACACATCTTCCCGGCCATCGCGATCGCGGGTTCGCTGAAAAAGGCAGACCCTTCGATCGAACTGCTGTTCGTTGGCGCAAAGGGCAAGATGGAAATGGAGAAGGTCCCGCAGGCCGGGTACAGGATCATCGGCATCACCATCGCCGGGTTCAACAGGAGCTCTTTGATAAAGAATCTGGGTCTGCCCTTCAAGCTGATCCGGAGTTTCTTCGAGGTCAGCCGTATCCTGAGGTCATTCAAACCGGATGCGGTGGTCGGCGTCGGCGGTTATTCCAGTTTCCCGGTCTTGCGCTCGGCGCAGGCAAAGGGTATTCCGACCTTCATCCATGAAAGCAACTCGTTCGCGGGTAAAAGCAACATTTTATTGGGTAGGAAGGCTACGCGCATCTTTGTCGCCACCGACGGTATGTCGGCGTTCTTCCCGGCTGATCGTATCCTTATCACCGGCAATCCGGTACGCAGCGCCATCGTGCAAAGCAAGGTCACGCGCGAAGAAGGCGCCCGGTTCTTCGGGCTCGATCCGGCCAGGCCCATTATCCTGTCGACAGGCGGCTCGCTGGGCGCCAAAGGGATCAACGAGGCGGTGGCCACCAGTCTGGACGAGTTTGCAAAGGCAGACACGCAGCTGATCTGGCAGACGGGCAAGCCCTTCGCGGCCACCGCGGCCGCGCTGGCCGCGGGGCGCACCAATGTCTGGACGGCCGACTTCATCCCGGAGATGCAATATGCATTCGCCGCAGCCGACGTCGTGATCTCGCGGTCCGGGGCCATGTCCATCGCCGAACTGTGCGTCGTGGCAAAGCCGGTGGTCTTCGTGCCCTTCCCCTATGCTGCGGAAGACCACCAAACCGTCAACGCACAAAACCTGGTCAACAGGAACGCCGGTCTCCTGATCAGGGACGCGGACGCAAAAATCAGCTTGGTGCCCACGGCCCTGGCGTTGTCGCAGGACCGCGAACGCCGCCGGACGCTCAGCGCCAATATCGGCCGGCTGGCTGTCACGGACGCCGGCGATCGCATTGCAACGGAAATAGTGAGGACGATTCGAAAATGATGGAGTTTAAAGACATAAGGACGATCTATTTTATAGGCATCGGGGGGATAGGGATGAGCGCTTTGGCCAGGTATTTCGCTTTTCATGGAAGGTCCGTTTCGGGTTATGACAGGACGGAGACCCATCTGACCCGGCAGCTGGAAACAGAGGGCATCCCCATCCACTATGAAGACGACGTAAACCTTATCCCTCCGCACCCCGACCTGGTCGTATATACGCCCGCGGTGCCGGCGGACCATAAGGAGCTGACGTACTACCGGGCGCAAGGCGCCACGATGATGAAACGCAGCGAGGTGCTGGGTTTGATAACGAATAGTTCTTTCAATATCTGTGTCGCAGGCACGCATGGCAAGACGACCATCAGCACGATGATCGCCCACATCCTGCGACACAGCGGGTATGGATGCAACGCTTTTCTCGGGGGCATCTCGGTCAATTATGACAGTAACTATTGGAGCGACCGCCGGAACCTGTGCGTCATCGAGGCAGATGAATACGACAGGAGCTTTCTGCGCCTGAGCCCGGACATAGCTGTCATCAGCGCGATGGATGCCGATCATCTCGACATCTACGGCACAGCCGGCGCGGTCAGGGAGGCCTTTATCGAGTTCAGCGCCCGTCTTAAACCTGGCGGCCTGCTGGTCAGCCGCAAAGGCCTGCCGAGAGAACACGATCTGAAAGGAGACGTGCATTGGACCTATGGCATCGCCGATCCGGGTGACACGACGGCTTCCGGCCCCGCGCAAGGCGCGGTGCCGGACGTTATCGCAACCGATATCCGGATCGACCAGGGAGACTACCTCTTTACAGTCCGGACACCCGACTGGACGCTCGAACAGGTAGTATTGCCCATGGGTGGACGTCATAACGTGGAGAATGCCACCGCGGCGATCGCTGTCGCCCACCGGCTGGGCATCGCAGGGGATAAGATAGTGGCGGCGGTTTCCGCGTTCAGAGGCGTAAAGAGACGGTTCGAGTACATCGTCAAAACGGCGACGCGGGTCTACATCGACGATTATGCCCATCACCCGGAAGAACTGAGGGCATTGATCAGCGGCGCCAAAGAGCTGTACCCCGGCATGGATTGTACCGTCATCTTCCAGCCGCACCTTTTTTCCCGTACCCGCGACTTCGCCGGGGGATTCGCTGCAAGCCTGGACCTCGCGGATGAAGTCTTCCTGCTGCCCATTTACCCCGCCCGCGAACGACCCATCGCCGGCGTGAGCAGCAGGATGATAGCGGAAAAAATGACCAGGGCGAAGGTCCACCTGGTCGACAGGAACGGGTTATTGCAGGCCCTGAACCAAAAAACAGTTCGCGAAGGCTCCAGGTTACTGATCACAGCCGGCGCGGGCGATATCGACACGTTGATCGAACCCATTATGCGCTTGCTATTGTGAACGGGATTTTTACTAACCCGGACACTTTTGTACCCGTCTGACGGTCCGAAGGATCGTTGGGCGGGTCTTAAAAAAACAAACAGATTTAGATAAACATGGCCATCCGGACACATATCAGAAAGGTACTGACGACCGTCGTTTGGACGATCGCAGGAGCCGGCGTACTGGTATTGCTCGTGGCGGCCATCCGCTACCGGAACAGCAACACCTGCAAGGGCTGGCATGTCACCATCGAAGGCGCCGCCGCGCCGGGCGCCCGCTTGTTTATCGACCGGAAAGCGATCACCGACCTCCTGGTCTCCGCGGGCGCGGACAAGGGTGAGCGGCGGCCCATCCAGTCCTTCGATCTCCGGCGACTGGAGACGACTTTGAAAAAGGATATCTGGATAAAGGATGCCCAGCTGTTCTTTGACAATACGGGTGTTCTGCAGGTGAAGGTCACCGGTAGGACGCCGGTGGCCCGCATCTTTACCCGCGAGGGTGGCAGTTTTTATATCGACAGCACGGGCGTACAGCTTCCCTTGCAGGATAGATTTGCCAGCCGCCTGCCGGTATTCACCGGGTATCCCGCGTCGAGGTTCTCCATCAGAAGGCAAGACAGCGCCATTTCTGCCGGCATCCTCCAGCTCAGCAGTTTCCTTCGCAATGATGCTTTCTGGATGGCCCAGATCGCGCAGGTCGATATCACACCCGGCAATGACTTCGAGCTCGAACCGGAGATCGGCAATCAACGCATCGCTTTCGGAGATGCGGCCGACATTCCGGCAAAATTCCATCGCCTCTACCTGTTCTACAGCGAAGTGCTCAGCCGTGTGGGCATGGATAAATACGACCGGATAGACGTCTCCTACGCCGGGCAGGTCGTGGGCAGGCTGAAAGGACCTGCCCAAAACCGGATCGATACCTCCAGGGGGATCGACAACATCCGGCAGATGATCCGGGCCGGGCAATTGTTACAACCGGATACGGCCAGGCAACAACATACACGTCCCCTCGAAGACCATAATACGATGACGGAGCAAAGCCTGACGAACTATGACCTCGTGCCCGATGCAGGAGACAGCTCCGCCACCGTACCCCCTGCGAGACCTGCCGGCAACAACGCCGCCATACCCGTGCGTGCGCACACCGCCCCCCGCACGGCCGTACCCGGCGACAAATCCGGGAAACCCAGGGCGATATTGCCCCCAAAACCGTAAAAACAACGCTTAAATAAACTAAACTATGAATCTCGAACAACCCATTATCGTCGGTCTCGATATCGGAACGACCAAGATCGCTGCCATAGCCGGAAGAAAGAATGAATACGGCAAGCTCGAAATATTAGGTTTCGGCCGGGCGAACTCCAACGGGGTCAAACACGGCCAGGTGCTCAATATAGATGAAACGATCAAGGCGATCAGGATGGCGCTGGAAAATTGCTACGCCTCGAATCCAAACCTCACGATCAGCGAGGTCTATGTCGGCATAGCCGGTCATCATATAAAAAGCCTGCAGACACGCGGCGATATCGTCCGCCAGAACACCGAGGAAGAGATCACCCGACGGGAGATCGATCAGTTGGTTGCCGATCAGTACAAGACCTATATTCCCGCAGGCGACCAGATCATCGACGTCATCCCGCAGGAGTTCACCGTGGATAATTTCCAGAATATCCCCAATCCCATCGGTTATGGAGGAGTGAAAGTGGGCGCCAATTTCCATATTATCACGGGAGATAAGAACGCGATCCGGAACATCAACCGCGCCGTTGAGAAAAGCAACCTGCATACGAAGGACCTGGTCCTCCAGCCGCTGGCATCCGCTGCGGCCGTCATGGGACAGGAAGACCTTGAGGCAGGCGTCGTCATCGTCGACATCGGCGGCGGCACTACCGACCTGGCCGTGTTCTATGAAGGTATCCTGAAACACACGGCCGTCATTCCGTTCGGTGGCGAGAACATCACCAACGACATCAAGACGGGGCTGGGGGTGCTCAAGACGCAGGCCGAACAAATGAAGGTTCAATTCGGCTCGGCCTTGTCCAACGAAGCAAAAGCCAACGCATATATCACGATACCCGGTCTGCGCGGCATGCCGGCAAAGGAGATCAGCGTAAAGAACCTGGCCAATATCATACAGGCCAGGATGAGCGAGATCATGGATTTCGTCACCTACCATCTCAAACAGGTGGGCCTCGACAACCGCATGCTGAACGGGGGCGTCGTGATGACGGGCGGTGGTTCGCAGCTCCGTCACCTGATCCAGCTGACCGAATACATCACCGGTCTCAACGCCCGCATCGGTTATCCGACCGAACACCTTGCCGCGGGACACATCGACGAGCTGGCCAAACCAACGTATTCCACCTGTATCGGTCTCATCCTGAAAGGATACAGCGACTACGAACACAACCGCAAGGAATTCGACAAGGAATACCGCAAGGTGGAGATCCCCGATAACCTGCGCAGGGCCGAACTGCAGACGCAGGCAGTGAGCGAAGAAGCGGCGCAGCACGAGCGGGTACGAAACAGGAAAGGGATGAAAGACTTCTGGGGCAAATTCAAGGACGGCATCATCGACCTGTTCAAGGAAGAAGAAGACCGGGCGCTTTGACAATAACCATCGGCCGGACGCCCGCAGCGTCCTGTAATTAATTGTTTAATTATTTTTTATGATCCATTTTGATCTACCGAAAGAGAAATCATCCATCATCAAGGTGATTGGTGTGGGTGGTGGTGGCAGCAATGCAGTGAACCACATGTTCAGCCAGAACATCGAAGGAGTGAATTTTATCATAGCCAATACCGACGCGCAGGCGCTTGCGCAAAGCCGAGTGCCGAACAAAGTACAGCTCGGGCCGCACCTGACACAGGGACTCGGCGCCGGCGCCAACCCGGATATCGGCAGACAGGCCACCGAAGAAAGTCTGGAGGAGATCAAGGGGATCCTCGAAGTAAATACCAAGATGGCGTTTATCACCGCGGGCATGGGCGGCGGCACGGGCACAGGCGGAGCGCCCATCATTTCCAAGATCTGCAAGGACCTCGGCATCCTGACCGTCGGCATCATTACAACGCCGTTCTCCTATGAAGGACGCAAGAGACAGCTACAGGCGGAAGAAGGCATCCGCGTAATGAAACAGTACGTCGACACCCTGTTGGTGATCAGCAACGACAAACTCCGACATCAGTTCGGCAACCTCAAAATGAAAGAAGCGTTCGCCAAGGCGGATAACGTGCTGGCGACCGCGGCCAAGTGCATCACCGATGTGATCAACAGCACCGGTCAGATCAACGTGGATTTCGCGGACGTTTGCACCGTCATGCGTAACGGCGGAGTCGCGATTCTCGGAAGCGCTACGGCCACGGGGGACAGCAGGGCGCAGAAAGCCATCGAAGAAGCGCTCAATTCGCCCTTGCTCAACGATAACGATATCAGCGGTGCAAAATGGATCCTCATCAACATCAATTCCAGCGAAGGCGAACACGAGTTCACCATGGATGAAGTGGATATCATCCAGAACCACCTGCTCAGCCGCGCGGGCGAATTTACCGATGTGATCCTGGGACTCGGTTACGATAACAACCTGGGCCCGTCTCTCGGCATTACGCTTATCGCTACCGGTTTCGAACACAAGGACCCGTTCCAGGTCCGTGATAACCAGCCCGCTGCCAAGAAAGAGGAGAAGATCCTCATTACCCTCGGCTTGCCCGCCCAGGAAGCCCCGGCGGATAAACGGCCTGTACTCCCCTCTGCATCAGCCGAAAAGGAAACAACCGAGCCGAAGCCTTCGCATGCGCCGCACGTGAGCCTTCCGCACCCCAACCCCGGTGCAACGACCCCGCGGACGGACGCACCCGTGCCGCAGCCGGCCCTTCACGCTCCGCACCCGGCCAACACACAGCACCCGTTTGAACCGGCTCCTTTTCCGGACCACACTCCGCACCCGCCCACAACCGTAATGGAGCAGGAGCCGCCTTCTGCTCCTTTAGCGGAGACGCATCCCGCCAACGCGCTTCGCATCGAATGGGTGCTGTCCCCCGAGCCGGAAGTACCGGCCGTACCAAAAGCAAAAGACCCTGCGGCGGCCGCCGCCTCAAATCGTTCTCCGGCGTCTGCAGCGTCCGGGGGATATCTTGCAAGACCATCCAATATTTATGCAGAAGACGTTTGGAATGAAAAACAATCCCCTCCCGCGGCTGCCGAAGGTTCTCCAAAGGCGATGCCCGAACACAACCCTTCTATCAAGGAACCAACCCTGAACGCTCCTGTCCCTGATCCGTCTCCACAGGAAGACGCTTCATCCGACATGCAACTGGTATTCCGGGACGCGGTTCCGACGGCGGATGAGCCTGGGGCCCATCCGACTCACTCGCTTTCGGTGCCGAACTCACCCGTAGAGGAACCTGCCCCGCAGGACGATGCGGATGATCTCAAACGCCGCGCAGCCGAACGGATCAACAAGTTGCGAAACCTGTCGTTCAATGTCAATGCTGCCGATCCGAATAATGAGTTCGAAACTGTGCCGGCCTACATCCGCCGTAATTTAGAATTGTACAACACGATCTCCAATGTCGAAAACTTCTACAGCAACTACGAGGTCAAGACCGACGAGAACAATAACACGGAGATCAGCACGATCAATACCTTTTTGGACGGTAAACGCCCGGACTAAGAACAGGCGCGCCGCGCCCAGCGCGGCGCGCCGTCCGGTGCGGTCTTCCGCCGCCGATAGTTTGTTTTTAGTTGTTTTATTCCCCCCGGTTCTCCGGGGGGATTTTGTTTTGGGCCCTCGGCCAAAGCGCCCGTGGACCTTTTTTCTTATCTTTAATCCCATGCCCCTCCTTCTGTCCTTCGCCGGCATCGGCTGTCTCATCCTTCTCATCGTTTGGGTAAAGCTGGATACCTTCATCTCCTTTGTCATCGTCAGCCTCGGTCTCGGTCTGGCACGCGGGCTGGACATCCGGCAGATCGTCGACGCCATCCGGCTCGGCATCGGCAATATCATGGGCTCGCTGGTCATTATCCTGGGTTTCGGAGCCATGCTCGGCAAACTCATCGCCGACAGCGGCGCGGCCCAGCAGATCACGCAGTCGCTGGTCAGGTTGTCCGGCACCCGCCGGATCCAATGGGCCATGGCTCTCTCGGGTTTCCTGGTCGGTCTTCCGATGTTCTATTCGGCAGGTTTCATGGTGCTCATGCCGCTGGTCTTTGCAGTTGCCGCATCCACTGGATTGCCACTCCTGTTCCTCGGTATACCCGTCCTGGCTGCGCTGTCGGTGGCGCATGGTTTTCTTCCTCCCCATCCGTCCGCCACGGCTATCGCGGAACAACTGCACGCGGACATCGGCAAAACACTGCTGTACGGCGTCATCGTGGCGGCGCCCACCGTCTTCATCTCGGGCATCTTATTCGGAAAGACAATGCGAAAATACCGTCCGAAACCCAACCCGGCGGTGCTCTCGATCCATTTGATGGAACCGCACCAACTGCCGTCACTGGCTACCAGCCTCCTGACCGCGCTGATGCCGCTGGTCCTGCTGACGGTCACTTCTGTTTCAGTTCTCCTTCCGGGTGACGCGACATCGTTCACCTTCCTTCGGAAAGCCATCGCTTTTATCGGTAACCCGGATATCGCCATGCTGATCTCGCTGCTGGCCGCCATCTGGTTGCTGGGCCTGCGGCGAGGACGACCGGTCACCCTGGTCATGAAATCGCTGGAGGACGCTTTCAAAGGTATAGCGCCGGTGCTGCTGATCATCGCCGGCGCCGGCGCCTTCATGCAGGTGATGTCGCAGGGAGGCGTCAATGAATATATCGCCCAAAGTCTGAAAGGCACATCCGTCTCGCCGCTGATCGCCGGATGGTCCGTAGCGGCGCTGATCCGCATTTGTACGGGTTCCTCCACGGTGGCCGCGTTGACGACGGTAGGCGTGCTGCTGCCGTTGTTCCAGCACTCCGCGGTGCGGCCCGAGCTGATGGTGCTGGCGGTGGGAGCGGGGAGTATGACCTTTTCGCACATCAATGACGGCGGCTTCTGGCTTTTCAAGGAATATTTCAATCTGACGATCCGGCAGACCTTTGCCACCTGGACCGTCATGGAAAGCATGATATCCGTGGTCGGATTGTTGATGGTATTATTGTTGAACCAAATTGTACACTAGCGATATGTCTACCATCCTCGTTGCCGGCGGCACCGGACTGATCGGCACGGCGCTCACCCCGCTGTTGACCGGACACGGTCATCGCGTCCTGTTGCTCTCGCGCAAGCGTTCGGAAATGCCTGCGACTCCCGAAGGACAGGCGACCCTTTTTCACTGGGACCCCGCGGGGGGAGCGATCGACGCAGAAGCGATCCGGCAGGCGGACGTCGTCATCCAACTCGCGGGAGCCGGCGTAGCCGACAAACGCTGGAGCGACCGGCGGAAACGCGTGATCGTGGAAAGCCGCACGGGAAGCGGCGACTTACTGGCAAGGGCCCTCCGCGAGATACCCAACAAGGTCCATACCGTTATCAGCGCTTCGGGTATCGGATGGTATGGCGCGGATGCCGCTATTCCTAATCCGCGTCCTTTCCGGGAGACCGACCCCGCCGACAACAGTTTTCTCGGCGAGACCTGTCGTAAATGGGAGGAAGCGATCGCTCCAGTGGCATCGACGGGCAAGCGGCTGGTCATCCTTCGCATCGGCCCGGTGCTGACACCAAACGGCGGGGCGCTGAAGGAATTCCTTAAACCCGTGAGAATGGGCATGGCCGCTATCCTGGGCAGCGGCCGCCAGGTATTCAGCTGGATACACGTCGATGATCTCTGCCGGCTCATCCTGTCTGCCGCGGAGGATGACGACTACGTGGGCATCTATAACGCGGTAGCCCCGCAACCCGTCGATAACCGGACGCTGATGCTCCACCTGGCGCGAAGAATCAAAGGCCGTTATTTCGTCCCGGTGTATATCCCTTCATTCTTGTTGAAGATCGCGCTCGGAGAGTTGAGCATCGAGGTGTTGAAAAGCGCCACGGTCAGCTCGGACAAGCTGCGTAACGCGGGGTTTCAATTCCTGTATCCCTCCATCGACAGCGCACTCGATCAGCTGTTGCCGCGCCACTAGAGATCGCTCGTCTTGAAACGCCTTTCGGCAATCAAAAAATAAACAAGGAGATAAAGCGCGGCTATGCCCAGGTAAATGGGAATATGGTGTTCCCATCGCATGGTCTCTGCAGGCGATTGCAACACTTTGCGGAGATAGGGCTGGGGGATGAGCCGGTCGGTCACTTCCTCGGGCAGATAGTCGACGCCGTTCAGCTTGTAAACATTGCGGAAAATACCCACCACGATGTTCTCGGCCAGCATATAGATCAGGAATGCGGCTATCGAGAGACCGGCCCTCCTGATCAGCAAGGCCATCAGGAAAGCGATCGTCGAATAGGAGATCAGTTGCACGAAATAATAGAACAGGAACCGGCTTTCCTGCCACATCGATACGCCCGGCGGCAGTTTGTTCACCGCGAGGCCAAAGATCAACGTCGTGACGAAAACCACCAGCGTACATACGGCGGACAGCAACACCAGCTCCAACAATTTGATACCGATGAATTGCTGCCTGCTCCAGCCGTCGATGATGTTCTGCCGGTGCGTCTTATACGTGAATTCGTTGGTCGTCAGCGTTATGATCAGGATGGCGGGGAGGATGAACAGGAGGGTGGAGTTCCAGCTGACGGTTTGCCAGGCATCCGGGAATGCGAACGGGCTGCCCAGTAAAGCGGTGCCCTTTCCTTTCGGAAAGCTGTTCTTCATGAGGTCGAACAGCATATAGGTTAGCCCGGGAATGCTCAGGATCGTCATGCCGAGCAAGATCCAGAACGTATGATAACGCCGCACTTTCAGCCATTCTACGCGCAGTGTTTGCAGCATGTGGTTGCGATTATTGGGTGATCTCCATGAATTTGCTTTCCAGACTTCTTTTCCGCAATTGCAGGTGTTTCAACGCTATTCCTCTTTCGAAACAATAGCGGTTCAGCTCCGACGGGTCCATTGCGCCATCGGCGAAATAGACCTGTACATACTCGCCCTGGACTTTCAGCTGCCGTACATCCGGAAGCGATCCGAGCAGTCCTTTCAACGCGTCGAGCGCCGCCGGTCCGGCGCCCAGCTCGACAAAATCCTCGTTCAGCAACACTTCGTTCACATCCCCCGCCATGAGGAGCTGGCCCTTCTGGAGGATGGCGACGTGCGTGCAGACCTTTTCCACTTCATCCAGGAGATGGCTGGCGAGCAGGATCGTCTTGCCGCCCTGCGCCAGCTCCCGGATCAGTTCCCTCGTCTCGGCAATGCCGACAGGGTCCAGCCCGTTGGTGGGTTCGTCGAATACCAGCACCTTCGGATCGCCCAGCAGACACGAGGCGAGCGCCAGCCGCTGTTTCATTCCCAGCGAATAGGTGCTGAATTTCGAATGTTTTCTATCGCTGAGCCTGACAGCCTCCAGCGCGCTGGGGATGTCTTCCTTCCCTCTTCCCTTGATGGCGGCCGCGATACGGAGATTTTCCTCGCCCGAAAGGTAATGATAGAAGTTCGGCGTTTCCAGCAGCGTGCCGATCCGGCGTCGCTGTTTCTCGGAAGGCGGCTCGCCGAACCAGGAATATTGACCGCTGGTCGCCCTGAGGACGTCCATGACGATGCCGAGCAGCGTCGTTTTTCCGCTGCCGTTAGGGCCAAGGACGCCGAAGACGGAACCTTCCGGCACGTCGAAGGAAACCTCGTGAAGCGCCCTGATGCGGCCATAGAATTTCGTAATGGCCTGTATGGAGAGGATCTTCATTTTTCTACTATGGCATGCTTCTCGTGATACCAGGAGGAGAATTCTCCCACCACCGCCGCCTCCTTTCCGTCGAATGCCAGCCGGGATAACCGCAGACCCGCAATATCGCTGTCCAGCACCTTGCGCCTAAAAGGATTCAATGTGCCGCCGGGCCCTCCCGCCAATGCCGCGGGATCATACTGGTATTCCGGGTCGCAAAGCGTGCCTCTTGGGTACATGATGCCGGGCTGTCCCTTGCCGCGGATGTCGAGGTCTTTGGGGTGATCAAGGCCCAGCGTATGACCGTATTCGTGAGCGGCCGTCGTCGAATGGTTCAACAGGTTGCTCAGCTTGAAATACCCGGTATTGCATCCCAATCCGTCTACCGAAGAGATGTCGTGCTGCGAATACTCTTCGATCCGGAAAAAATTCAATCGCGGGTCGGTGTTGTGCCATACGGAAGCCGGTCGCAGATCCGGCGTATAACGACCTTCGATATCGAACCGCACTGTATACCATTCTCCTTTTATCCTGGTCTTGCTTCCCGGCTCGTTCCAGGCCCTGCTGACATCATCGGCAATTTGTATCGCGAGCGCCTTGTCGGCCGCGCCGCCATAAAACTGAAGTACAGACCGGATGATCAATTTCTGTGCAGAGGTGTCTAATTCCGCTTCGCCCATAACACAATATACTAATTCTTATGTTGCCTGAAAATTGCCGCCCGCGCCGATGACCGATCGGCGGAGGTTGCCGTGCATCGTCAGTTCCGGATCGGCCGCCCCGTTTTCAGCACGCTCTGTATCCTTTCGAGCGTTTTCTTCTCTCCGCAAAGACTGAGAAAGGCTTCGCGTTCGAGGTCGAGCAGGTATTGCTCGCTGACCAGGGTGGGTTCGCTCAGATCGCCGCCGCACATCACGAAGGCCAGCTTTTTGGCGACCACGACATCATGATCGGTCGCATATTGTCCCCGCCACATGCCGTTGATGCCTGCGTACAGGGCGCCCAGCGCGCTTCTCCCCAGCACCCGGACATCCTTCCGCGGGATCGGCATCGTATAACCGTCGTCGGACAATTCGATGACCGAACGCTTGGCTTCGGAGATCCGCCTGCCCTGGTTGATGCTGACGATATCCCGGCCTTTCCGCAGGATGCCCAGCTGGAATGCTTCGAACGCGGAAGTCGACACCTTCGCAGTGGCGACCGTGAAGAACCGGTCTTTCAGCGTGATCGTCTCCGGCTCTCCTTCGTGCATGTCGTCGGCCGCACGCAACGCAAACTCCTTGGTTCCCCCGCCGCCGGGGATCACACCGATGCCCAGCTCGACGAGACCGATATAAGATTCGGCCGCCGGAACGACCCGGTCGGCATGCAAACTGAGCTCGCACGCGCCGCCAAGCGTCAGCCCGTGTGGCGCCACGACGACGGGTACCGCGGAGTAACGCGCCCGCATCATCGTCTGCTGGAACTGCCGCACGGCCATATCCAATTCATCGTAGTCCTGCTCGATGGCCAGCATAAAAATGAGACCGACGTTGGCGCCCGCGCTGAAATTCGGTCCGTCCCCGGCGATGACCAACCCCTTATACTTTTCTTCCGCCAGGCCGATGGATCGCTGGATACCTTCCAGTACCTCTCCGCCGATCGTCCCCATCTTGGTATTCCATTCGAGCCCCAGGACCTCGTCACCGAGATGATACAGCCGGCAGGCGCTGTTCTTCCATACCGTCTGTTGTTCGAAGTTCTTCATCACCAAAAAAGCGCTGCCGCCCGGCAGAGAGACATACTTCCGCGTAGCGATGTCGTAATACCATCGTTTGCCTCCCTCCACTTTATAGAAAGCGGCGTTTCCTGCCGCCAGCATTTCGTCGACCCAGGAAGCCACGGCGTAACCGGCAGCCTTCATTTGCTGTACGGTGGCCGCCACGCCCAATACGTCCCAGCTTTCAAAGGCGCCGATCTCCCAGCCAAAGCCGGCCATCATGGCATCGTCGAGCCGGTATAGTTCATCCGAGATCTCCGGTATGCGATGCGAGATATAGGAAAAGAGACCGTAGTGGAATTTCCGCAGGAATTCGCCGGCATTGTCACCGGCCTGCACCAGGGTCCGGAGCCGGGCCTTCAGGTCATCGATGGACCTGGCCGCTTCCACCGAGGCAAATTTCGGCCGCTGACGCGGACCGTACTCCATCGTCTTCAGATCGAGCGTCAGGATCTCTTTTTCCCGGCCCGCGCCCTTGGTTTTTTTGAAGAATCCCTGCCCCGTCTTATCGCCGAGCCAGTTGTTCGCAATCATCTTGTCCAGCCACGGAGGGATCTGAAAAACATCGCGCTGCTCGTCATTCGGGCAATTGGCGGCGACGCCCTTCGCTACTTTGACCAACGTATCGATGCCTACCACGTCCGCGGTCCGGAAAGTCGCGGACTTGGGCCGACCGATCAGCGGGCCCGTCAGCGCGTCGACCTCATCCACGGTCAACCCCATCTGATCCACCAGCCGGAATATCGCCATGATCCCGTAGACGCCGATCCGGTTCGCAATAAACGCAGGCGTATCCTTGCAAAGAACGGTGGTCTTCCCGAGGTGAAGATCGCCGTAATGCAACAGGAAGCCCACGACCTCCTCGTCGGTCCAGGGCGTGGGGATGATCTCCAGCAGGCGTAAATAACGCGGCGGATTAAAGAAGTGCGTGCCGCAGAAATGTTTCCTGAAATCGTCGCTGCGGCCGTCCGCCATCAGATGGATAGGTATGCCCGACGTGTTCGAAGTGATCAGGGTGCCCGGCTTGCGGTATTTCTCCACTTCGGCAAACACCTGTTGTTTGATGTCCAGCCGTTCGACGACCACCTCGATCACCCAGTCGCAACCCGCAATGTCTTTCATATTGTCCGTGAAGTTGCCGGTGGAGATGCGCGCAATCACGTCTTTCGTATAGACAGGAGAAGGGTTCGATTTGATGGCTGCCGCGAGTGCTTCGTTCACGATCCTGTTCCGGACGGCCGGATGTTCGGGCGTGAGCTTTCTTGCGGCTTCCGCGGGAGTCAGTTCCTTCGGCGCGATGTCCAGCAATAAGACCTGGACACCGACTCCTGCAAAATGGCAGGCGATCCTCGACCCCATTACCCCGCTTCCCAACACAGCCACTTTCCTGATGATACGGTTCATATGATAATTAGTTAGTTAAACAACTATTCCGATCGAAGGTACTGAAAAAATGCGTTGGCCGAACACGATTTTCACGCGCGGCTGTTCCCGGCCCGGCCGTTTGCGCGGTCACCGGAGGCGCGGCGGTCATGGTGCGATGATCAAAGGATTTTGCTCAGCTTGTCGATCTCGTAGTTGTCGGCCCTGTTGACCAACTCCCGTTTTTCCTGCAGCTGTGCTTTCATCAGCTCGCGGGGATAGGTGTCGCCGGTGATATAGCTGACGGTAAGGTATATGCCTTTCTCTATGATCAGCCGGTTGCCGCAGATGTCGGTCATGCACACCCTGTCCTGCTCCTCGAATGTCTCCGGGCATTCATACTTGGCTTTGATGGAGTCGAAAAGGATGCTGTTGGTCTTTTCCGTGAATGTGAGGAAGCTCAGCTGGGAATAGTAGAAAAAATTGTTGATGAAGTGAAACTGGATCAGCACCTTCTGCTTGAGTAATTTGGTACGATAGAAAAGGATCTTGTGGTTCTTGAAGTCGTTGATGTCCTTTACCTGGAAGGAGGGCATCCCCACTTTCCAGATCACCCGGCGGGGGGAAGCGCCGAACTGTATATCCTGCGGGGCGATCAGCGTTTTGGTAAGATAGGGGGCATAGTGCTCATGCGACAACAGCTGATGCGCGAAATCGAGGTAATATTGGTTGATAAAGCTACGATAAAAACTCTCTCTCTCCTGGTACAAAGAACTATAGCGGTTATAGGGTAAGATCCGATAAGAATAGTTCTGTTTCATAGCACAATTTGGATTGCGTTAACTCGATATTAGATTTTTTTTGTATCCGTAAAATGCTGCTAAATAACCAAAGGACGAACATATATCAAGTCCTTCGAATAAAAACGCTGATACTCAACGCAAAGTATCCGGTGTGGAAAATTTAAGCGGTTACCCTTAGATAAAAGCCCTCATATGGACTACAAAAAGGCGCCGGTACGACTGTCCTTCAACGATAGCCGGACCATTCGATCGGCCCGGGGGGGGTCAGCTGACCACGGACCCGGGTTCTGCCGAGTCCCCGGCATGCACGAAATGAAGCCGGCCGCCGGAGTCTTCGGCCATCAGGATCATCCCATTGCTTTCTATCCCTTTCATTTTCCGGGGCGCCAGGTTGGCCACGACGACCACGCGCCGGCCGATGATGGCTTCGGGTTGATAATGCAGGGCGATACCGGAGACGATCGTCCGCTGCTCGTATCCGAGATCGATGCCGAGTTTGAGCAATTTGTCCGCCTTCTCGACCTTCTCCGCGCTGACGATAATGCCGACCCGAAGATCCATTTTGGCGAAGTCATCGTAAACGATGGTGGGCTTGGCATCCGCTCGCGCGATCGTCTTGCCGGTTCCCCCCGGCGCACCCGGCGCCTTCGGGTTTTCCGACGGAGCCCCCGGCGCCTTCGAAGGTCCCTCCGCGGCCGCGGCCGCGCGCGCCGCCGCGGCGGCGCGCAACTTTGCCGTCTGGCGGTTGATCTCCTCATCCTCGATCTTACGGAACAACAGCTCGGGCGCACGCAGGCTGTAGCCGACGCTCAACAGGTTGAGCCGGCCGGCGTTTTCCCAGTCCAGCATCTTTTCGACCACCTTCATCATATGGAGCATCTTTTTTGCGGTGAAAGGCAGGAAGGGATTGATCAGGATCGCCAGGTTAGCGGTCACCTGCAAACAGATGTGCAGACAGTTGTCGATCAGCTCCTGGTTCGTTGGGGTTTCCGCAAGCGTGCGGACCACGATCCACGGCTCCTTTTTTTGCATGTACTTGTTGGCCAGGTCGGATAACATCATCACTTCGAACTGCGCTTCGCGGAACCGGTAACCTTCGAGCAGCGATTCCACTTTCGCCCTGGTCGCACCGATCGCAGCGATCATTTCCAGGTCCGTCTGGTCGATCCGCGGCTGATGCAAACGCGGCACTTTGCCGCCGCAGAGCTTATGCATGAGCACGAAGGTGCGGTTGACGAAATTTCCGAGCTTGGCTACCAGTTCGCTGTTATTGGCATCCTGGAAACCCTTCCACGTGAACTCGCTGTCCTTGGTCTCGGGAGAGATGCTCGTCAGGTAATAGCGAAGGCTGTCCGCCAGCTGCGTTCCCCCGTTCGCAGGTTTGATGAAATCGTCGATGTAGTCCTGCATGTCCAGTTTCCAGTTCCGGCTGGTGCTCATCTTGTCCCCTTCCAGGTTCATGAATTCGTTGGCCGGGACGTTGGCGGGCAGGACATTTCCGTGCAACCGCAGCATTACCGGGAAGATGATGCAATGGAAAACGATGTTGTCCTTGCCGATGAAATGCACCAGCCTGGTGTCCTTGTCATACCAATACGGTTCCCAGTCCCTGCCGGTTTCGATGGCCCATTGTTTCGTGGCGCTGATGTACCCGATCGGGGCGTCGAACCAGACATACAACACTTTGCCGGCGGCATCCGGCAGCGGGACTTTCACACCCCAGTCCAGGTCCCTGGTGACGGCACGCGGCTGCAGCCCTCCGTCGAGCCAGCTCTTGCACTGCCCGATCACGTTCGGCCGCCAATCATCCCGGTGCTCTCCCAGGATCCATTCGCGCAGGAAAGCCTCGTGTTTGTCCAGCGGCAGATACCAATGCTTCGTCCGTTTCTTTATCGGCGCGTTCCCGCTCAACGTGCTTCGCGGTTCGATCAGCATGTCCGGGCTTAACGAGGTCCCGCAATTCTCGCATTGGTCCCCGTAAGCTCTCGGGTTGCCGCAGACAGGACAGGTCCCCATGATATACCTGTCCGCCAGAAATGTCTTTGCCTCTTCGTCGTAGTACTGTTCGCTTTCCATCACGGTCAGCTCGCCCCTGTCGTTAAGACTCGTAAAGAATTCCTGCGCGGTCACATGATGGATCGGGTCGGTCGTCCGGTGATAGATATCGAAAGAAATGCCCAGCTCGGCAAAATTCTCTTTCAGCAATGCATGGTATTTGTCCACGATGGCCCTCGGCGTAGTGCCCTCCTTCATCGCTTGTATCGGTATAGCCGTGCCGTGTTCGTCGCTGCCGCATATGAAAGCCACATCCCTCCGCTGTGCCCGCAGATAACGGACATAGATGTCCGCAGGCAGGTAGGCCCCGGCCAGGTGACCGACATGTTTGGGCCCGTTGGCATACGGAAGGGCAGCCGTGATCAGGTATCGTTTCGGTTGATTGTCCATATATGTGCGGTGATCCGCAGCCGCGAATTTAGCGCATTTCCGCGACCCCGCCATCCGCACTCACTCCTGCAGCAGGAACTCTACCGACGCATTCCGTTTATAATCTGTGGAAAGGAACAGGTTGTAGGTCCTGTCCCGAACAGTGATCTCCATCAGCGCCGTATTCGGCGGCAGCCTGCCAAGGTTCTCCGCAAACAACACCAGTTTGTTGATGGGAATGCTCTTGTCGATCGGCACCATGATCACTTTGGCGTCGGCCGTCAGCCGCACATGCTGCGCGAGCAAACGGTTATTGATAAAAAGGCTGACCGAATCGCCGTCGATCTCGCCGTTATCGTACAGGGCTACCCGTATGGTATCGGTGCCTTCCGCGGGGATCCTGGCCTCGAGGACGGATTCACGCGATCGCAGCGCCTCCAGCTGCCGCAGGTCCGCCGAATCCTTTTTCTTGTTCTTCGCCACGGGCAGCGGGATGAAGGGAGGCGCCTTCTTTTCCAGGCGGATCGTCCAATCGCCGGTTTTCGTCATTCCCTGGTAACCGGCCTGCCAATGACCTTCGAGCATATCGCGCCGTCCCGCCGTCCTCCGGTAGAACAGCACATAAAACCCGCCGGGCGGCCCTTTTGTTCCCGCGCTCTGGCCGCTGTTATCCTTCGGAGCGGCGGTACGCTGGGCTGCAGCGGGATCGTTCGACCTGGTGTAACCGATGACATACTGCCGGGTACTGTCTTCCCGCACCGTCAGGATCGAATCTTTGCCATAAAAACGTCCGCTGACGATGATGTGCCGGATCGTCTGGGTTTCCGGGGAATACCAGTGAAGCACACCGCCAAAGGCCGAATCCCCCTCCGTTATGGATAGCACCAGCTTTTGCTTCCTGTCCGATGCCTTGTCCGTCGCAGTCCCCGTCCATTGCCCGGTCAGATCCTGCGCCCTGACTCCCCGAACAGACGCGCCCATCATCAACAATATCGCCAAACAACGCATCCCCTGCACATACAAAGCACGCATAGGCTAAAAGTAGTAATTTTAGACCGCGCCGGGACCGAACGGGGTCCGGCCCAGGCCGTAGAATGCGCCGAACCGGACAGACGCCGGTTCGAAACATCAAACGCGCAATATTAATGTAATTGTCAAGATGAACCGAAAAAACTTTCTATCGTCCCTGCTGGCGATTGGCGCCACGGGGCCCGTACTCGCAGCAAACAAAACCGCACCGCATGGGGACCCTTCATTGTCGCCGCACCGTGGCACTCCACGCACATCATCGACGCCTGCCGCCGTCCCGCCGATCGCACCGATACCGACGAGTCCCGGGCTTCCGCTGACGATACCACCCTACCTTCGCGCGGGTGACACCATCGGCATCACCTGTCCCTCCGGAGATATCACGGAGAAAGAAATAGAACCCGCCGTTCAGCTGATTGAAAGCTGGGGCTTCCACATCCGCACCGGCGACACCGTCGGAAAAAAGGACTTTATTTTTGGCGGGACCGATGAAGAACGGGCGGCCGATTTTCAGCACATGGTGAATGATCCCGGTATAAGCGCGATCCTCTGCGCCCGTGGAGGCTACGGCGCGGTGCACATCATCGACCAGCTGGATTTTTCGCCGCTGGCTCACCGGCCCAAATGGGTCATCGGGTTCAGCGACGTAACGGTCCTGCTTTGTCACCTGCACACCAACCTCAACCTGGCTTCGATCCATTCGAAGATGTGCAACAGTTTCCCTGACGATTGGTCGAAAGCGGATCCGGTCCAGGCGGATTGCATCCTTTCGATCCGCCGCGCGCTCACCGGGGAACAGATGCAATACAGCGCCACGCCCAACCCCATGAACCGCCCGGGCTTTGCGGAAGCGCCGATCGTCGGCGGAAACCTGAAGACGATCGAATCGCTGGCGGGCACCGTCTCGGATATCGACACGGCCGGCAAGATCCTGTTCGTGGAAGACACCGGCGAGTACCTCTACAGCATCGACCGGATGTTCTGGCATTTGCAGCGAACGGGGCGGTTGGACCGGCTGGCTGGTCTCATCGTCGGCGGCTTCAGGGTCAAGCCGGACGATCCCGGCGAGGAGTACGGCCATTCGGTATATGAAATAGTGAGCGCGCGGGTAAAGCCATACGCTTATCCGGTCTGCTTCGATTTCCCGGTCGGTCATCAGAAAGATAATTACGCCCTGAAGTACGGAATGCCGCATGTGCTCGAAGTGAGAACGGACGGCGTCTCGCTGCGCGAAAAATCCGGCCCGGGTCTACATTCAAATCTCCCCGCATGATCGATCTGCCCCCTTTCCTCCGGCCGGGCGACACCATCGGCATCACCTGCCCCGCCGGTTTCATGACCCGCGAAAAGGCGCTCACCTGCATCGACCCGTTACAGCAGTGGGGCTACCGGGTCGTCACCGGTCGTACATTGGGCGGCGATTCGGACA
>DASZYU010000354.1:0-37282 GCA_035545215.1 Puia sp. | reverse complement strand
TACCTTTCCGAAGTAATCTATTTAGAAACACGAAATTCACTCCGGTGCCGGAACTATCTGACGAAAAAATAATGCTGCTGGTGAAAGAGGGACATCTCTCCGAGCTGACCGCGTTGTTCGAGCGTTACCATGTGAATCTCTATAATTTTTTCCTGCGGTTGACACTGGACCGGGCTGCGAGCCAGGACATGACGCAAAACCTGTTCTACAGGGTGATCCGGTACCGGCAAAGCTACGATCCGTCGATGGGCAGTTTTCGGTCCTGGATCTATAGGATGGCGCGCAACGTCCACGCGGACTTTTGCAAAAAGGAGCAGAAAACACCGGGCGGCAGTACGGATCCTTCGGTCGTGGAAGAACAAACCGCTGATGAGGCAACGGGGTTTACGCAGGATCAATTCCAACGCCTCGATGAGGCGCTGGCGCAGTTGGCGCCCGATCAGCGCGAGGTCCTGGTGCTGAGCCGTTACCAGGGACTCAAATACGAGGAGATCGCAAGGATCCGCGAAAGTTCCGTGGCCGCCGTCAAGGTCCAGGTCTTCCGCGCGCTGAGACGGTTGAGGACCCTTTATTTCAAACAAATTTAAGCGGTGAACATGGACTGTAAAGAAATACAAGCGCTTTTGATCGACTATCTGGACCACCGGCTGGACGCCGCCTCCACGACCCGGGTAACACAACACCTCGGGGCCTGCGGCGACTGCACACGCGAGGCGGAGGAGCTCCGGCTGCTGCTCATTGCCATGCAAAATACGGTGCAGGAAACGCCTCCCGCCGCTTTGCGCGAGAGCTTCGATACGATGCTGCAGTCCGAGTTGAATATGCAGACGACAGCCAATATCATCGAAGAGTTCCATCCCGCGCCGAAAACGCCCGGCAGGCTCTTCGCCTTGCCCCTGTCCTCGCCGGTATGGAAGGTCGCCGCTGCGGTGATCCTGCTGGCAGGCGGAATGGCCATCGGCAGGAACCTGCAACCCAAATCCCAGCCTCAAGCGCTAGCGGGCGTCGTGATCGATTCGTTACGAAAAGAGCTGAGAGAAATGAAAGAAGGCCTAATGCTGAACATGATCGACGACGAGTCGGCCAGCCAGCGGATCAAGGCTGTCAGCTATGCCGAAGAGATGACCAGCCCCGACCAACAGGTGATAGACGTGCTGATGAATACGCTCAACCACGATAAGAACCCCAATGTGCGGCTGGCTGCGCTCTATTCGCTCGCCCGGTTCGCCGACAGGCGGTCCGTTCGCGATTCGCTGGTCAATTCGCTGGCAACACAGACCGAACCGATCATCCAGGTGGTGCTCATCAATTTGCTCGCGGAAAAACGCGAAACAAGGGCCATTGCACCCATCCGCAACATCATGACCAATAAAAAGACCTTGAAAGAGGTGAAAGACGCCGCCCGGCAGAGTCTCAAAGTATTCTAATCCTAAAATATAAATCAACATGAAACAAATGAAGTATAGCTTCCTCCTCGCCGCGTCCCTATGTGTCGCCGGTCTGTCCCGCGCGCAGGATCATGGCACCGGCCACGACTACAAGGTCTCCGTGGACAACAGCAAAGACGCCAGGCTTATCCTCGAAGGATTTCCCGAAGAGCTTACTGTCGAAGGGTACGCAGGATCCGACGTGGTCCTCGGAGGCGGCGTCTGGCATAGCTCCGAGCGCGCCAGGGGATTGAAAGCTGTCTATGCCAACGGCGTCGACAATACCGGTCTCGCAGTTTCGATGGAGAAGGATGGCAACAGGGTAACTTTGCGTTGTCTGCTCCCCATTACCCAAAGCGCGCGCTATACGATCAAGATGCCGGAAAGCATGGCTCTCGAGATCACCCGCGACTGCTCGAGGGGAGGCGGTACGCAAATCTCCAACATGAAGAACGAGGTCGAATTCAAAGGTTGCCAGGATGTCACCCTGAAGAATGTCACCGGACCGCTCGTGGTCTCGACGATCAGCGGAAGCGTCAACGTCGTCTTCACCGAGATCAGCAAGGACAAACCGATCTCGATTGCCTCGATCAGCGGCGAGGTCGATGTGACCATGCCCGCCAGGTCAGGTTTCAACCTCGAGATGGGCACCGTCTCCGGCAATATGTATTCCGATTTCGATTTCCCATCGGCTAAACAGGGAGACATGGAACGCGTAGGCGGCAATACCATCCATACAAAGATCAATGGCGGCGGCATCGACCTCCGGCTCCATAGTGTCAGCGGCAGCGTCTACCTGCGCAAAGGCTGACGGCCCCGGCCTTCCCGCATACCGGCGCCCCCGGCGCGCCGGCTTTCTTTCCAACTAATAACGCTCATTCAAACCAGCATTTATGAAAAATAGTCTCTTCCTTGCACTGCTGTGCATCGCCATCATCCCCGCGAAAGCGCAAAAGATCATCGAAAAACATATCGCGTTCTCGCCAAAGAATTTCGTCTCCATGAATTTCCAGATCTCGGATTCCATCCACATCATCACCTGGAAAAAAGACGAGGTCTATATCCGGAGCTCGATCGACGTCAACGACAACCAGGACAACGACGATTACAAGATGGTCTTCGATGAGACGGGCAGCACGATCAACGTGTCGGCCAAACTGGAGACGGAAAATATCCGCCGCTCGAAACGCGATTCCGGCAACTGTTGCTGCTGCTGCAATTACAGAACGAAGATCTACCACGAGGTGTATATTCCCGAAAATGCCGATTTCTCCGTCGAGACCATCAACGGCAATATCATCATCAACGGGAACACCGCGGAGATCAGGGCGAAAAGCATCAGCGGCTACATCGATCTGGCGATCGCTCCCGCGCGAAAGGCCGACGTCCGGATGCATACCATCACCGGGACCATGTATTCGAACATCGATCTGCCCACCAACCGCCACATCAAACAGGTAGGCGGTGGATCGATCTCCGCCGAACTCAACGGCGGCGGCGGGAAAGCCATCGACATCGAAACGATCAGCGGCAACATCTATTTCAGAAAGGAAAGCTAACGCTTGCCTTTTTTTTGCTTCGACTTTGTCTCGTTCAGATAGTTCTCCAGGGCATCGAGACGCGCATTCCAGAAGGTCCGGTACTGATCCACCCAATCGCTGACCTCATGAAGCCTTTCCAGCTTCGCCTCGCAAAACCGCTCCCTGCCCTGCTGCCGGACCGTGATCAGTCCGCACTCCGTCAGTATCTTCATGTGTTTGTAGACGGCCGTTCGGCTGACGTCAAAATTGCCCGCTACGGCGTTGACGTTGAGGGGTTGACGGGCGACCAGGGCGATGATCTCCCGGCGGGTGGGATCGGCAATGGCCTGGAATACATCTCTGCGCATACAACAGGAAACCTTTTGGTTGCAAAATAGCGCATCTGCGGGTGACCCGCAAATTTTATATTTGCCGGATGGATTATTTCGCCAATCTGACCCGCCTGCTCCGGATCGAAGAGGAAGAAGACAAACGCCTGTTCAGTGAAATGACGGGGTTAGCATCCGTAGCCATGCGACGCGAGGCAGGGGTCACCTGGTACCCGGTGGCCATCCGGGACAGCGAGATGGGCCGGGGAGATTACCTGACCATCGAGCTCGAACGAACCACCCACCGCGATATCGCGCACCAGCTTCGCTTCGGAGCGCAGGCAGCGCTGTTCTCGAACCACGACCCGGCGGCCGATCGGATCGAAGGCGTCATCGCTTTTCAAAGCGGCGACCGGCTCCGCCTCACGCTGCGCACCGACGAACTGCCCGATTGGGCCCGCGACGGCAAACTGGGTGTCGATCTGCTCTTCGACGACAACAGCTATGCCGAGATGTTCGGCGCCCTCCGGCAGGCGGACAAGCTCGCTGAAAAAGGGACGGAAGGGCGACTGGTCCGCATTCTGACGGGAAAAGAGTCGCCATCGTTCAAGACAGCGACCCCACGCGCCGGGATGGCCCGGCCAGACACCGCATCTCCGTTTGCGCAACCCGCCGCCGGCCGGCCCTCGCTGAACCCCTCCCAACAGGCTGCCGTCGAAAAGATCCTGTCTGCCGAAGACCTGGCCATCGTTCATGGACCTCCCGGCACGGGCAAGACGACGACGCTGATCGCCGCTATCCTCGCCCTCCTTCAACGCGACGGCGGCCCGATCCTGGTCACCGCTCCCAGCAATACCGCGGTCGATCTCCTCAGCGAAAAGCTCACCGACGCGGGTGTGCCCACGCTTCGGATCGGGAATCCCGCGCGGGTGTCCGAACGGCTCCTATCCCTGACGCTCGATAGCCGGATGGCGGAACACGCCGGCATGAAAGAGATTAAAAAATTGAAAAAGCGGGCCGCCGAATTCCGCGACCTAGCGCACAAATACAAACGGAATTTCGGTCAGTCGGAGCGCGAACAGCGAAAGGCGCTTTTTGCAGAGGCCCGCGCCGTCCTCGCCGAAGTCGAGCGGATGGAACAGTATATCCTCGAAGATGTCCTCGGCCATGCAAAAGTCATCGCCGCGACCCTGGTGGGCGCCAATCATTTCACGATCCGCCAGCTGCGTTATTCTACCGCCGTCATAGACGAGGCGGGACAGGCGCTCGAACCGGCCTGCTGGATACCGACGTTGAAAACGACCCGTTTAGTACTGGCGGGCGACCACTGCCAGCTGCCCCCGACGGTCAAGTCCGAAGAACCGGGTCTGACCACCACGCTGCTGGAAAAATGCACCGCGCTTCATCCCGAAGCGGTCACCTTGCTCGAAGAACAATACCGGATGCACGAGCGGATCATGGGCTATTCTTCCGCCGCATTCTATGAGGCCCGGCTCAAAGCCCATCCGTCCGTGGCAACCCATACGCTTTTTCCCGCCGACCCCCCGCTGCTTTTCATCGATACCGCAGGCTGCGCATTCGACGAGACGCCGGAAGGTACCGGCATGACCAACCCCGAAGAAGCCGCCTTCCTGCTCCGCCACCTGACCGGTTTGCTACCGGAATTGGACAGCCGCTATTCCGGGCCGGCCTTTCCATCGATCGGCATCATCTCGCCTTACCGAAGCCAGGTCCGCCTGCTCGACGAGCTCGTGCAGGCTTCGCCGGACCTGCAGCCCCATCTGGCCAGCATCACCGTCAATACAATCGACAGCTTTCAGGGACAGGAGAGAGATATCGTCTACATCGGCCTGACGAGAAGCAATGCCGACAACCGGATCGGTTTCCTCGCCGAGGTCCGCCGGATGAATGTGGCCATGACGCGCGCGCGCAAAAAGCTGGTGGTCATCGGCGACAGCGCGACCTTGTCAAGGTTCCCGTTCTATGCCGGCTTTATCGATTACGCGCAAGCGCAGGATGCCTATGTCAGCGCCTGGGAGTTCAGCCAATGATCCGCAGTTCGGCCGCAGCGGCCCGGCCACTCCTGCCGGTAAATCCAATGATCCGCAGTTCGGGCGCAGCGGCACGATGTTCTTTCATCCCGCCTATTTCCGGGCGGCCACTTTGTCCGCGCCGCCATTCGCCAGCCGGAACGACCCGATTCGCGTTGAATAATTCCTTGCGTCTTTTTTCAGATAGTCGCCCACGTACCAGAACGTCTCGTCATCCGAAGGATCGACCGCGGTATACGTGTAATCTTCCCAACGCAGCGTATTGGTTTGTGGCGCCTCGCCCTCCACGAGAATGCCCTCTCCAAAACCCAGCACGCCGAGACTGTCCGTCGCCAGGCGGCCCGTAAAACGCTGACCCGGAAAATGGGTTGCGCCTCCATATGAATACCCGAAACCGATGTTCCCGAACCGGTCCGTCGCCACGCCCGGCAACCATCTCCAGCCCCCGTCGGGCGCAAACGTCCCCTGCTGATACAGCCGCAGACGCCCGCGTTTGGCCCCGCGGAATTCATACCACCGGATGCCGCTGCCGCCCGCAGCCGACCGGACAGAATGGACCACGATATACGATTGCTGTTTCCCGATGCGGCGATAGATCAGACGCCCCATCAATTTGTCGCCCTGCGTATCGAGACGGTTGTCGGTACCCGGTTGCGGCACCGATTTTTTCAATTGGCCATCGCCCGCATAGTGATAGGGCGCCACTTCGATCTTTTCCGGACCGGTCAACCGCGTCTTGGACGTGTCTTTCCAGTCGACATGGAATTTCCAGATATAGATGCCGTCATCCTCGAATTCATTGTGCAATTGCGTTCCGCCGTTCGTCACGAGGATATTCGGCGCGCCTTTATCCGGCAGTTGTTGTCCTTCGACGTCCGAATTCAGCAGGAAATTCACATTGTTGATGATGAATGACTGCTCCGTAGCGTCTTCGCCTTTCAGCATTTTATCGCGGTCGGCGACAAACGCCTGCCGCTGGATCAGGTTGTCGCTGGTGCTGCTGGTGGTATAGTAGCCGTCCGGCCAGATCGTGGGCCTCGGATAATCGGGAAACAACGGCCGGTCGAATTCATAGCGGAAGTACGGACCAAACGGGTCAGGACCGGTGCTGATCGCATAGCACATGCAATAGGTGCCCGTCGTATCGACACGCGTTCGCGCCGGGCGCTGTCCGGTGAAAGGCCGCTCCTGCGCATAAGCAGGCGGCGCCTGGTAAAGCATTTCCGCCTCTCCCGGTTGCGCAAAATAAGGCTTCCCACCGTGCGCACTGTCGACCTCCTCCGTGCGCGGGACCCCGCGCCGGAAAGTCGGCATGACGATCAGCCACCGGTTGGCCAGCTGATCATACCGCACGACCGCATCCCCATTGTTCATTTTTTCGCAAGGGCCTCCGAATCCCTTGAAGACACTGCGGGTCTCGGCGGGTCCCAACAGGACGCGCCCGGTCGTATCGTACTTTTTTCCTTTTTTCGAGTAGATGGCCATCCGCGTATTGACGATCTGGAAAATATGGTCCGGACCTACCGCGAGCGCGTTGTCCGAAGGATTCCGGTAAAACGCGGTGCCCTGCGGTCCCGAAAACCCTTCCCCCAATCCGTCAAAACTGTTCAGGAGTTCCGGCGCCGGTCTGGACCCGGACCAGGTCTGCTCCACCGAAACGGCCGGGTTCCACGGCTTCCCGATGCGGCCCTCCAATTGCGAGATGCCCCGGCCTATTCTCGACGGACCGATGCGGCCGCTGTCGCCCGTGTCCTGGTCATCGTCCTGATCGGGGCTTAACCGTTGCGCCGGACCCGCGACGGTCGCCGACAAAGGCGCCGACTCGTCATGCCTGACGGCCTTGTTGGTGTGCACATCGGTCAGCTTAGGCTGAACGGTCTGACCACGGACTTGCCCGACGCCCATCAGGACCACCGAACAAAGCAGCACGCCTTTCGCGCGGGCAAAACGGTTTTGCATCGGCCGGACCCGGCGCTTCGCCGGGTCCGCTTGTCCTTCGATAATGGAGACGCCAGGTTTCATATCCTAAATTTCCCAAACGTCGCAACAGGTCGCTTTTCGAAAATTAGCCATTTCCCGTTTGAATTTAACCGGTTTGATCCGCACAGACGTCATCGTCGCCGACCGCCCCGGCGCACGACAGTCGCGTCAGCGATAGACGATCACCGGTTGAGGGCCGAACGGATTTTGCAGGATATGCGCTTCCATACCGAAGACGTCCCGGATGAGCCCGGGTTGAACGACGGATGAGGCGGGGCCCTCGGCGGCCACACGGCCGTCTTTCAGAAAAAGTATCCGGTCCGCATACTGCAACGCCAGATTGAGATCATGGAGGACGGCGACGATCACAATCTTATCGCCTACGAGGGCACGCACCTGGCGCAGCAACTGGTGCTGATAGCGGATGTCGAGACTGCTGACGGGCTCGTCGAGGAACAGATAACGGCTGCCTTCCGGCGGCGGGTCCCAGATCTGCGTTAGCGCCCGCGCGAATTGCACCCGTTGCCGCTCGCCACCCGAGAGGGTGAGATAATCCCTGCCGGCCAGCGGAAGGATGGACAGCCGTTCCATGGCCGCCCGGCAGATGGCGGCGTCGTGACGCGAAGGCCGGAACGAAAAATGCGGATAACGGCCCATCATAACGATGTCGTCCACCCGCAGCGGGAAATGCAGCTCGGGCAGCTGGCTCATGACCGCCCGGCGTTTTGCGATGTTCGTTTTGCTCAGTAGTCGCAACGCAAGTCCGTCGTACCGGATCTCCCCTGCCGCCGCGGGCCATTCGCCGCTGAAGCTCTTGAGAAACGTCGATTTGCCCGATCCGTTCGGTCCGACGATGACGTGCAGCATAGCGGGAGCAAACTCGGTCGTAATGCCCCGTATCACCGCGCGCCCGCCCGCCAGACATTCGAGACCTTCGATCCTAAGCATAGAACCCTCCTTCCTGTTGTTGACGTCCCGCACGGATCAGCAGGAAAAGAAAGACGGGCGCGCCCGCAAAGGCCGTAACGACACCGATCGGGAATTCGGATGGTGCCACGATGATGCGTGACAGCATATCCGCCGCGTTGAGCAGGATGGCCCCGAGCATTGCGGACGCGACAAGCAGGAACCGGTTGTCCGAACTTTTCATCAGGCGCAGGATATGCGGTACCACAAGACCGACGAAACCGATAACCCCGACCACGGCCGTCGCGGTGGCGACCATCAGCGTATTGAGCAACAGGACCCTGCTTTTCAACCGCTGCGTGCTTATCCCAAGATATCCCGCTTCCGTCTCCCCCAGCATCAGCGCATTCAACGCGCGCGCATAACGCAACGACAAAGCGATCCCGCCGATCGTGGTGAAGGCGACGATGCCGGTATTCTCCCAGTCGGCGCCCGACAACGTCCCGAGGTTCCAGAAGACAATGCTCCGCGCCTGCGGGTCCCTGGCTACATAGGAAAAGAAACCCGTTCCGCCGGCTGCGAGCGCGTTGACCGCAATACCTGCCAGCAGCAGCGTATTGACATTTACCTTTCCGAATACGTTGGACACCCGGTAAACTAGCCAGGTAGCGGCTCCCGCGCCGGCAAAGGCAAACAGCGGCAGCACGAATGGCCCCAGCGCATCCACCCAGGCGCCGGTGAGACTCTTTCCCATCACGAAGACAAAGGCCGCCCCGAATGCTGCGCCCGAGGACGTTCCCGCCAATCCGGGCTCGACAATGGGATTGCGGAACAGCGCCTGCATCAGCACGCCCGAGACCGAAAGCGTAGCCCCGGTCAACGCGCAAAGCAGCACCCTCGGGAGCCTGATCTGCAGGAAGAGCTGCTCCTCGATGGACGGACCAGCCGCTTCCCTGCCCCAACCCGCGGCGTGCCGGAGGAAAACAAAAATGCGGTCGAACCCGATCGGCACTGCACCCACCCTCGCCGAGAGCCCGAGGACCAGCACGAGCAACAGGCCGAGCACCCAATAGTAAACTCCGAAACGACCGGTTTCCTTGCGCATAAATACTATTTTGATGCTCCCGCCTCCGACCCGCCGGGCTGCTGATGGATCAGCCGGATCAGGTTGTATACGTTCTGCCCCGTACGCGGCCCAAGATACACCAGGTCGTGCTCTTCGATCCGGTAAATGCGGTTGTTTTTCGCGGCCGGCGAAAGCGCCACCCCCGGCAGCTGTTTGAACTTCTCCACGCTGCCCTGCAGATCGAACCCATAGTCGGTGGCCAGTATCACGTCGGGCTGCGCTTCGGCAATGACCTCGGCGCTCAGGTTCTTCCATTTCTGACCGGTGTCCGCCGCGTTGACTGCACCCGCCCACTCGAGCATCTGCTGCTGGACACCACGGTGATTCAACACAAAATACTGGTTGGCGGCCTGTCCGAAATGAATGACCAGCACGCGTAACGCGGGTTGCCCGGCATAGGTGCGGCGCAACGAGTCGGCCCGCTGCATTTCCGCTTCCAGCCGGCGGCAAAGACTGTCTCCTGCACGTTGGCTACGGAATTCGGCGGCGACCGCCCTGATCAGCCGTTCGGTGGATTCAATGGTGTTGCCTCCATCGAATTCGCGCAATGGGATTCCCACCTTTTTCAACTGATCGATGGTCGATTGCGGTCCCCAGTTGCCGTCGTTCCAGACCGCGGTCGGATGCAGCGAAAGGATGCCCTCCGGACCGAGCGCACGGTGATAGCCAACCGATGTTATCCTGGTGGCGGCCGCCGGCCAGGTGCTCGAGATGTCCCGGCCTACCAGCGCAGAATCCCCGCCTACCGCGAAAATGATCTCGGTCAGCTGTTTGCTGACGCTCACAATGCGCATCCCGCTTTTGTCGCCCGGCGCCGGTCGGCCGTCTCCCGATGGCCCGCCGCAGGCGGCGAACACCGGCAACAGGAGTAAGGAAAATTGTTTCGCTTTCATGCGGATGTTTTTAGCTCAAAAGATATACGCCAGTTTGGCCCCTCCATAAAAAGCGGCATTGTAGGGCATGGGCAGGAAATGCGGATCGGTAGTCCCCGCCAGGTTCCCCGAAAAGAACAGCAGGCTGTAATACGTGCTATTCGTCAGGTTGTCCGCCCCCGCATAAAGGTCCACCGAAAAATGTCTTCCCAACCGGCTGCGGTATCCCAGTTTTCCGTTCATCAGATTGTAAGCCCTCGCTTCGTTCAGGTTATCGAAGGTATAGGGCACGGCGTCGACATGACGGTAGGTCAGGTAAAGGTAAACACCGGCCCTGGTCTGCGCATCGATGCCGATATTGACCACGTTGGGCGCCACGCCGGCGACACGGTGATCCGAATAGTTGACCGTCGCGGCGTTGTGGTTGTTGTCGCTGTAGAAGCTTTTATACCGGAAGTCCGACAGCGTGTAGGTCGCGAACGGCCGAACGAACGACATCCAGTTCCCCGGACGGTCGATCAGCGTATAACCCAATGCCAGCTCGATTCCGAGGTTCTGCTGTTCTCCGGCGTTGACATAGGTGCTGTAGGTCGGGGTATTGCCCGATGCCGGCACCTGCTCGGTGACGATCTTGTTGTGGACGTCCAGATCGAACATCGCCAGTTGATAGGACAGCCGCGATCCGAATAGATCGCCCTTGGTGCCGATCTCATACTGGATACCCGATTCGGGTTTCAGGTCTTTATTGGTCGTGCCGAGCACGGCATTGATGACCTGCGAGGTGGGCGGCGGCGTATAGCCGGCCGATACGTCGGCATACAGCGAGACATGACTGCTCAACAGCCGGAGCAGCGACACCCGCGGAGTGAACTCCGGTGAAAAGGATTTATACCCGCCCTGGTTCGCGTGCGCGGGATTGGCGGTATTGGCCAGCATGTCCGTGATGCCGTATTCGGTAAAATTCAAACTGCCTCCCGCAGTCAGGACGTATTGCTCCGGCAGCGAGAATTTCCACTCCGTAAATACCGAGTAGACCTGCGATGCGTTTTGCAGATCGCCCCGGATGCCGCCGGGCGTTCCGTTCGTCAGGTTGTAGGATTTATTGAATGCCATCGTCTTCTGAAACTGCGCGCCGAGTATTCCGTGTACCGTGACACTGCCCGTATCCGAGGTGTAGACAAAACCCGTACGGCCGCCGAAGGTGAAGGCCTGGTTGTCCGTCAGCCCATGCGCAAACGGCTGATTCAACGTATAGGCGTTGGTGAACAAGGTCGTCTGGTTGGCGAAATGATCGCCGATCCTGTAATTGTCCGTCAGACCGGCGCGGACGCTCTCGATCACCGTCTTCGACCCGTTGACCAGGTAGGCGGGATCGCTCCAGGCAATGCGGTGATAGAAGATGCTGTCCGTCATCTCCCCGGCCAGTTGCTCGAGTGAATGCGCATACGCAAAAAAGGCGGAGATCGTATTGTGGTCGCTCACGAAAAAATCGCCGTTGAACTGGGCGAAATCCTTTCGCGAGGCGCTGTTGGTCCTCCAGCCCGGCTCTTCCTGGTGACCGTAGTTGAAAAGGAGCGCCGATCGTTCATTCGCCGTTTCGATGCGCGTATTGTTCCGCCAGAGGCCATAGCTGCCGCCGGTATTTTCTTCGACGATGCGCGTTTGACCCGGTTGCGGTTTCTGCGTGAACAGGCTGACGACCCCCGCGATCCCGCTGCCATACAGGCTGGAGGCCGGTCCCTTGATCACCTCCACTTTCCCCAGCGTCGAGAAATCGATGTCATCCAGGATGGTCGTTCCCGTGGCATCCGTCACCGGGATATTATTCAGCAAAACCTGGACGCCCTGCCCGTTGAAATTCGTATTGTTGCCGTATCCCCTGATGATGATACGCTGGCCGCCAAAACTGCTGCGCGATCCCATGGCGACGCCGGGTATCAAATTGAGCGAATTTTCCAGCGACAGCCCGTTATTGCGGTGAAAATCTTCCGCCGTAAGAACACCCACCGAATGGGGGATACTCAGCTGGTTGTCTTTTTTTCCCGTCGACCAGCCCGTCACCTGCACGGTATTGAGCGTCTGGCCCCGCACCGTGTCGGCGGTTTCCGCGGGTTTGCCTTGTCCCGCCGCGGAGATAGCGATAAATATACATAACAGAAAAACCCCTGTTCTTCCCAACATGATAATGTGCTTTGGTTAAAAAAAGAAAGACGCACGGGCCGGTGGCCCATGCACGATCAGCAGAAAAACAAAGACGGGTATTTCGGTGGCGGGATAACGATGCGGGCATGCCGCGACAGGAGGGGATGCCGCCCGGTCGCGTTGAATTGTCTGCCCGCGGTCGCGGGCTGCGGTATGACCCATTGCGGCGTTTCGCAGAACAGATCGCCGATCGATAATGGGTGCGCGTAAGATTTGCTGTTGACAGGCAGGTCCTGGTTGGCCTTTGTAACATCGACCGATGCATCGATCAGCCGCTCTTCCCGTTCATCGTCCAAACAAAAAAGCCATATCACATCCTTCGCCGTTCGCTGCCGGATCACATCATACAGATGCCCGTTGTACCGGCACTCCCTTCCCTCTTCTTCCCATTTGCCCGCCGCATTGACGGAGCTCAGGCTCAGCCGGACGAAGGCCGAATCGGGCAGCGACGCGAGCCAGGCCTCACGCGCAGCCTGCTGCACCCGCCACCGCTGCACAATGAACTGGCCATAGTAACCGAATTGGATATAGCAAAGGGGAATGAGCAGCAATATGGCGAACGATCTCTTCAGGACAATTAGTTTTTGCTGCTGCGAATATCCAACTTTTCCGGCGGAAGTCCGCCGCCTTTCCAACGCGGGAAACTTTTCAGGACTGCTTCGTATTTCGCGCGGGCGATGTCCAGGCGGCCGCTGAGCAACGCATATACTTCCCGGTGTTGATCCGTGGGTCTGTAGTCCGTGCCGCCCGAAATACTTTCCTTCGAGATGGTCAGAAACCGTTCGAGCAACTGCGCCGGGTTACGGAAAATATCCTCCCGGGCCCCCGTCTGATGCACGTCGTGCAGCAGCGCTTCTGCTTCATACAGCCGGCGTCTCCAGGCCAGTAGCCGGGCCTTCTGCCGGCGATCGGTCAGCAGGCGTTCGACCGAGTCGGCCCGGTTGCGGACGATCTCGAGCGTATCGACCATATGCAGGACACTTTGTATCGAACCATAGAGCTGAACGCCAAAAGCATATTGCTCCCGGATGTCCTCGTCCGATCCCAGGGTGTGCGGGTCGCGAAGCACCTGAAGGGGCTGGCGGAATTCTTTCCGGCCGATCCGCAGCACCACCGTATAGGTTCCCGGCAACACCTTGGTAGCCGGCAGCCCGGGGCCGATATCCAGGTCATAGATGACCATGGCCCTTTGCCCGGTGGAGTCCAGCTTGACCCAGTCGGCATCTTCCGGGCGCGTACGCAAGGGCGGTAACACATACGGTTGCAAACCCAGGTCCCACCATACCCGGTTGATGCCCTTCCGGTTCGAGCCGCTTATTTGCTGTATGGTATGACCCGCGCTATCCAGGATCAGCACCTTGACGGTGTCCCGGGCCGTATCGCGCAAATAATAGTTGATATCGGCTCCGTAAGGCGGGTTCATCCCCGAAGACGCCGTGCGTTCGCCATGGATCCCCGGTTTCGGACGGAACCGCCAGGCTTTCCGCATCGGGAACAGCCAGGCTTCCGACTGTTGGACCTCCGTGCTGAATTCGCGGATCGGCGTAATATCGTCCAAAATGTAAAAACCTCGTCCGTAGGTGCCGATCACCAGGTCCCGGAAATTCCGCTGCACCGTCAGCCCATAGATCGGGACAGGAGGCAGGTTATTGCGCAGGTGTATCCAATTGGCGCCATCGTCCGGCGAAAAATACAACGCGTTGTCGGTGCCCGCCCAAAGCAGTCCCTTCTTTCCGGGGTCTTCGATGACCGAATGTACGAAAGAAGAGTTGCCTTTTGGGAAGCTGCGGCTGATCAGCGTCCAGGTCTTGCCATAATCGTTCGTCTTGTACAGGTAGGGATCGAAATCGCCGATAAATTGGGCATCGGCAGACAGATAGGCCGTTCCCGCGTCGAACGGCGAAGCGTCGATGGCCCGGATCGTCGACCATTTCGGCAAACCCGGGATATTGGCCGTGACGTCTTCCCAGTGCGCGCCGTCATCCCGCGTGATGTGAACCAGGCCGTCATTGCTGCCCGTCCAAAGCAACCCCGCTTTGAGCGGCGATTCCGCGATCACGTACAACGTGCATCCATCGAACGTGAAAAGATTATCCGTACTGATCCCGCCCGAGCTTTGCTGGTGTGACTTATCGTTCGTCGTCAGATCGGGACTGATCACTTTCCAGGTTTGGCCGCCATTGACAGTCACATGCACATACTGGCTCCCGATATAGACTTTGTCATGCTGGTGCCTCGAAACGGCCATGGGATAGTTCCAATGCCAGCGATAGCGCATTTCGGCGGGCGGATAACCATATCCGGCTTCCGGCCAGGCGCGCACATCGCGGACATCACCCGTGCGCAGATCGGTGCGGTCGAGCCCGCCGTCATAACAGCCCGACCAAACGATGTTGTTGTCGAGCGGATCCGGCTGCGCAAATCCGCTTTCGCAACCGCCGACCGATGTCCACAGACCGGTGGGGATCCCGCCCTGCAGGCTATTGCTCGGCCCCCGGTAAGAGAAGCCATCCTGGCGGTTACCGTAGACAAAATAGGGCACTTGGTTATCGACCGCGACATGATACATCTGCGCGATCGGCAGATTGACATTCTGCCAGCTTTTTCCACCGGTAAAGGTCATGTTCAGACAGCCGTCGTGCGCTACCATCGCGCGCGAAGGGTCCTTCGGATCGAACCACATATCGTGTGTATCCCCACCCGGCCGGTAGTCGCCGTTTTCCCCGGTTCCGTTGAACGACTTGCCGCCATTTTTAGATTCCATCACTGTCACGCAAAGCGTGAACACATCATCCGGGTTCCCCGTCGAGACCCGCACCCGCGTATAATAACTCGCCCGTTGCGCCAGGCTGTGGCTGGTGAACATTTTCTTCCAGGTCGCGCCCGCATCTTCCGAACGGTAAAGCGCGGGATCCCTGTCCTCGATCAACGCATAGACGATGTTGGGATTGCTGTATGCTACGTCGACCGAGGTCTTGCCGACAGGATGCGCAGGGCCGCCGGGCAGCCCGCCGCCGACCCGCGTCCAGTGCCTGCCTCCGTCGGAGGTCTTGAAGATGCCGCTGCCGGGGCCGCCGCTCTTCAGCATCCAGGTGTTAAAACTGATCTGCCACATCGCCGCATACAAAGTGCCCGGATGTTGCGGATCGATCGCCAGATCGGCGCAACCGGTCAGCGAATCCACGAACAGCACCCGTTCCCACGTTTTTCCGCCGTCCGTAGTCTTGTACACGCCCCGTTCCTGCTGCGGCGCATGTGTATTGCCGAGAGCGGCCACATAAACTGTATTCGCGTCGTTGGGGTCTACGATAACGCGGCCGATACGGCCCGTCGCCTGCAAACCCATGTTGGTCCAGCTCCTGCCCCCGTTGACGGATTTATAAACACCGTTGCCCATCGCTTCCGCGGGGCGGATGAGAAAGGTTTCGCCGGTGCCTGCCCACACCTGTCGGGGATCGGAAGGCGCAACGGCAAGCGCGCCCACGGAAGAATTGTCCGTGCTGTCGAAAATCGGGCGCCAGGTGACGCCGGCATCCTCCGTCTTGAAGATCCCGCCCGACGCGGCGCCCACGTAAGCGACATTCCTGTCACCCGGCACGCCTGCAAGCGCGATAGCCCGGTTGCCATCGGGACCGATGAACCGGAACCTCAGCTGCCGGAAAAGACTGCTGTCAAAACGCTGCGGAAAAGCCTTTATACCCGTCAGGAGCAGCAATGCGACCAGGACGCCCGCGGGACGGACATTCCGGAGCTGCCATCGCCAGCGGATCACCGTCGCAACGACGAGGACCAGCCCGCAGATCTCGGACAGCAATTTCTCCCCGTCCAACCAATCGATCGGCCGGTCCTTTAGCTCCGGATCCATCGCAATGCCGTGAACGATGAAAAGGAGCGCCGTTCCGTAGGAGATCAAATGAATATTCTTCCACGTGCGGAATCCCAGCCGGCGCTTAACCGCTTTTTGGGTCGTGATCACGACCAGGATGACCGCGTACGCCGCTGCCGATCCGAGCACGGTCCAGAACGCCTGGTGCGGCGCAGCGACGGGGAAAACGATATCGGCCAGCCGGTATTTCAGCGAGGCGTCGGGCAGCAGCAACAACGGGTGCGCAACCGCGAGCGCCAGCGCCACATAGGCCGTCCAGTTGTGCCAATCGTCGAGACTGACCCTCCGCACGATCGCCGGCATTCCTTTCCAGAGGACAGATCGCCGGTAGGCGGTACTCAACAGCATGCCGAGCAGCACGTTGAATGTAAGCGCCGCGGTGGCGATCAGACCGACCGTGGACGAGATATCGAGCCAGTTAGTTTCCATTTCTTTCCGCGTTGCCACCCCGCTGCAACGATGACTCATTCCTGACGCTGATCACCGGCACCTGGCGTTCGTAGATCATTTTGTTGATCGCCGGCAGCCCCCTGTCGACCACGTCTTTCAACCGGGACAGTTGTTGATCGGCCCGCGCGCTTAGTTCTGCGAACACTTCCCGCACCTGTTTGCTGGGCGGAGCATTCCCTCCCGCGGCGATGCCATACAGGCCGGACAGCTTATCGTTGATCCGGATCGGGAAGTTGAGCATGTCTTCCGAACTCTTGGATTGCGTCTGGTAAAGCGCCTCCTCGATCGAGGTCAGCTGCCGGATAAGGCTATCCGATAAATGCCTGACCGGCTTTCCCGAACTGTCCAGCCGGCCGTCGAGATCGCGCAATTGCGTGCGCAGGTCCCGGATGCGGAGGATCGCCTTTTGAACCTCGTCGTATTTACCCTTGACTTCGAGCAGGAACGCGACCTGGGAGTCGTAGTCGGCCTCGGTCATGGAGTCGTTCGGATCGGCAAGGATCGCAAATGCCACGTCAGCCGAGTCGCGACCATACCGGAACCGCGCGGTATATTTTCCCGGCGCCGCCTTGGGGCTTCCCGCGCCACCCGTCCATAACAACATCCCCGGTATCCGGACGGCAGGCGGATACAACATATCCCATACGAACGTATTCATTCCCGACTGACACTCGAGCCTCGATTCGGGATCGTCGTGGTTAGGCCGGGTGCTGAAGGTCCTGATCGGCTGATGCTGTTTGTCATAGATCGTGACCGATACCTTCGGCGAATCCGGCGCATCTTTCAGCCAATACCGGAAAACGACCCCATTGGGCGGATTCTCTCCCGCATTGCGGATCGCGATGCCCCCCTCCCTTCTCCGGCCTCTGCCCCCGCCCGGCATCCGAAGCGCGTCGCCCGGCTGAAACACGTGCAGCCGCTGTTCCATGATCGCATCGTCCTTTTGCTGTACGATACTCAGATCGTCCAGCGACCAGAATGCGCGGCCCTGTGTGGCGACGATCAGGTCGTTGTTTTTAATGGTCAGGTCGGTTACCGGAACGATCGGCAGATTCAGCTGAAAAGGCGACCAGTTGTCACCGCCGTCGTAGCTGATATACATACCGTATTCCGTCCCCGCGTAGAGCAAACCCGGCCGGCGATGGTCCGCACGGACGACACGGGCGAAATGCATCGGCGCTATCCCCTTCGTGATCAATCGCCAGGTCTTGCCATAGTCTTCCGTTTTGAAGATATACGGCGTATAGTCGTCCAGCCGGAAACGCGTGCCGACCGCATACGCCACTCCCTTTTTGAAAGGATCCGTTTCGATACAATTCCAGAGCGTCCATTTGCCTGCCCCCGGCGGCGTCACGAGGTCCCAATGCCCGCCACCATCCCGGCTGACATGGATAAGCCCGTCGTCACTCCCCGCCCAAAGCAGGTCTTTCTCCAGCGGCGATTCCGTCGCCGTGAAAATCGTGCAATAATATTCTGCAGAAGTATTGTCCTTCGTGATGGGTCCGCCGCTGGGCCCCTGTTTCGATTTGTCGTTGGTCGTCAGATCGGGGCTGATCGCCTTCCAGCTGCGCCCCTCATTCTCGGTCATGAACAACTGGTTGCCGGCACAGTACAAACGGTGCGGGTCATGCGGCGAAAAAAAGATCGGGTAATTCCACTGAAAACGGAATTTCAGCGAATCGGCGCCATAACCGGTCGGGTTGTCCGGCCATACGTCGATCGCGCGGCTCTCCCCCGTGCGATGATCCAGACGGCCCAGGTAGCCGTCGTAATTGCCGCCATAGACGACATCCGGGTTCAACGGATCGGGGACGATATACCCGGCTTCGAAACCAGCGGTCGGCTCCCAGTCGCGTTGCGTAATGGCCGGCCCTGTGGTCCTGCTCTTGATGCGCACGCTGGTATTGTCCTGCTGCGCACCAAGGATATGATAGGGGAACGCATTGTCCGTCGTCACGCGGTAAATCTGCGCCGTAGGCTGATTATCCAGCGAACTCCAGTTCTCGCAACCGTCAAAGCTGATCTGCGCCCCGCCGTCATCGGCCAGGATGAGCCGGCGCCCGTCCTGCGGGTCGATCCAAAGATCGTGATGATCGCTGTGCGGAGAACGCACCTGCGCAAAGGTCTTGCCGCCATCCAGGCTCCGCATGAATTCCACGTTCGGACAATAGATGGTATTCTCATTGGTGGGATCGACAAAGACCCGGTTGAAATACCAGGCGCGCTGCTTGATATCGTTCTGGCTGTTGACCAGCGTCCAGTTCGCGCCGCTGTCTGCGCTCAGGAACAGACCGCCATGCTTGTTCTCGATCATCGCATACACTTTGTCGGGATTGGTGGCCGATACCGAAACGTTCACGACACCCCAGATGCCCTTCGGAAGACCCTTGCGACCGGAAATGTTCACCCACGTGTCGCCTCCATCCGAACTCTTGTAAAGACCGCTTCCTTCCCCGCCGCTCTCCATGCTGTAAGGCGTGCGGATCACACGCCACATACCGGCGTAAAGGACGGCCGGATTGCCGGGCTCCATGACGACATCCGAGCACGCTGTCTGATCGTTGACATACAATACCCGCCGCCAGTTCTTCCCGCCGTCGGTCGTCTTGTAAACGCCGCGTTCCGTGTTCGGTCCGAAAAGATGGCCCATGACGGCCACCCAGACGATATCGGGATTTTTTGGGTGTACGACGATGCGCGCGATGTGACGGCTGTCTTTCAAACCAAGGTTGTGCCAGGTGCGGCCACCGTTGTCGCTGCGCCAGATGCCGCCCATGTTCTCCGAGACGTTGTTGCGCAACGTGCTTTCCCCTTCGCCGGCATATACGATGGTTTCATCGGAGGGCGCAATGGCCACCGCGCCCACTCCCCCGCCAAACCACCCGTCGGATACATTCTTCCAGTTGCTGCCGCCGTCCGTTGTCTTCCAGAGACCTCCCCCGGTAGCGCCGAAATAAAACGTGTTCTTGCTGGTGATGCTGCCACAGACGGCATCGCACCTGCCGCCGCGGAAGGGGCCCACAAGGCGGTATTTCAGCGAGGAAAAGAAGGAAGAGTCGGCCTTGTCCGCATGCGCAACGGGCGCGGATTTTTTCTGGGCGATCAGTAAGCCCGGTGCAAGCAATAGAAGAATGGTCAATCTCATGGCGCGATATTTAGTTTAGTAGCTTCCCGGAATAGCATTTTCATGGCGGTGACCGAATTGCTGGCAGCGTGCCCGGTCGTCTCCAACGCCGATTGCGCTGCGACAGTGGGAGCAACATCGGCTTCTTCCAGGACCGTCAGGATGGCGGCATAGTCGCCCTGCAACTGTGCGAACGATACCGGGCCGCCGACAGAGGATGACGCCGGCCCCCGCCCGAAGCGTCTGCCCTGCCCTTCCAAAGCAGCAGCCCTGGCATCCAGTTGCTGAAGGGACGCCAGGCGGTCGCCACTCGCCTCGGAAAGCAACACAGCGATGCGGGTTCTCAATGTATAGAGCTTTTGGAGAGCCTCCAAAGCCAGATCGCGCCCCTGATATGCCGTCATGGCAAGACGATACTGTTGTTGCAGCGCGTCGGGCGGCGTTTTCACGCGCGGGTCCATCCGGACAGTCAAAGGCTGTGTATACGTCTTGCCGCCGGCGGTTAGTTTCACGGTATAATTGCCCGGCATCACCCATGGCGACGTAGCGGAAGGAGCGGTATTCCCATAAATGGCGGCTATGGGATAGGACGGCGGAACATTCAGCGGCTGCTCGTGGAGGTCCCATAGAAAACGATGCGGACCTGCGGCCGCCGACAGCACCTGCTGCGGCCGGATCCAATAGGTTGGAATATTGACGTCCGGGACATTGTAAAGCGTGTCCTTACTGGAATAATGCCTCACCGTCAATCCGGCGGCATCTACAATATCGAGGGTCACCGGGGTCGTCTCATCCCCCTTCAGGTAATAGTCGATAATCGCGCCGTCGGGTGGGTTCTGTCCAGCCGGTTCTTCCTGCGGCAGCGGCGTATCGGTATTCATGTCCCAGCGAACGCGCAGAGCCGGCTCGGGTTTGTACAACACCGCGTCGGCCGAGGCCTTCACGGCGCCCAGCTGACGCAACGGCGAGATATCATCCAGTATCCAGAATGAGCGACCATGCGTACCCACTACCACATCGGCGTCTTTAAAAACAAGATCGCGAATGGACGTGGCCGGCATGTTCAACCGAAGGGATTCCCAGTGTCCGCCGTCATCAAAGGAGATATAAACGCACTGTTCCGAACCCGCCAGCAGAAGCCCTTTGTGATGCGGGTCCTCCCGCACCACGTTGATCGGGCCGTCCGGAAGACCATTCGTAATGGCCGTCCATGACTTTCCGCCGTCATGGGTCTTGTAGATATGCGGACGCATGTCGTCCAGCCGGATGGCGTTCACCGCCGCATACGCGGTAGCCGCATCGAAATGTCCCGCGTCGATCAGCGACACCTTCTCCCAATCGGTGATTTCCGGCGGCGTTACGTTGGTCCAGGTTTTCCCCCCGTTATGCGTGATATGGATGAGACCGTCATCGGTGCCGGCCCAGATCGTCATTCCATCCACCGGCGACGGCGCTACCGTATAGATCACACCGCGGCGCGGCATTTTCGCCAATGCTTCCGTATTATAGATACCTACGCTGGCAGGTATCTTCCAGCTGGCGCGACTCAGATCGGGACTGATGACGTCCCAGGAATGGCCGCCGTTGACCGTCTTGAACAAGACATTACCGGCAAAGTACAAAGTATGTGGGTCTGTCGGAGAGAACAATACGGGTGCGGTGCGAAGGAACCGGTACTTTCCGCTGCGAATGGCTTCCGGCGCAATATTCTGCACCTGGCCGGTCCGTTTGTCGTAACGCGTGATCTTGCCTCCGTAAATGATATTGGGATCGAGCGGGTCGGCCGCGATATAGCCATACTCTTCCACCCCGACGGGATGCCATTCCCGGAAAGTGATCTCGCCGTCGTTGCCACGCGAGGCGATACCGACCGAACCGCTCTCCTGCTGTCCGCCGTAAACATTGTAAGGAAAAGCATTGTCCGTGCTGACGTGATAGAATTGAGCAGTCGGCTGGTTGTACCACGAGGAGAACGTTTTTCCGCCGTTGACCGTGACGATGGCGCCCTGATCGCAGGCGATTAGCAGGATGTCCGGGTGATCGGGATTGATCCAGATGCGATGATAGTCATCGCCGCCCGGGGCGCCGCGATACGCATTCCACGACATGCCCCCGTCTTCCGATTTCCACACCACGACATCGGCGGTATACACGATATCTTTGTTCTTCGGGTCGGCCTTGACCTCGGCGAAATCGTCGCCACGCCCCCAGAACCGCTGATCGCTGTTCAGCTTCTTCCAGGACTCTCCGCCATCGTCGCTGCGATAGATGCCGCCGCGAGCGCCCGCGTCAACGGTAGCGTACAACCGCGAAGGATCCGAAGGCGCGATGCAAAATCCGATCCGTCCCAGCCCCTCGGCGGTCGTGGGCAGCCCTTGCGTTAACTGGTGCCAGGTGGTTCCGCCGTCCGTAGACTTGAACAGCCCGCTGTTGGGACCGTTCCATGCGCCATTTTCCCAGGGTCCCTGTCTGCCCGCCCACAAGTCGGCGTAAACGATCCGCGGATTTACGGGATCGATCGTCACCTGGACGGCGCCCGTATTCTCGTCTTTGTACAATACTCTTTGCCACGTGCTCCCGCCGTCCGTGCTCCGGTATACGCCCCTTTCCGGGTTGGGACCATAGGGGTGGCCCAGCACGGCAACGAAAACGCGGTTGGGGTCGTGCGGATCGATGGCCAACCCGCCCATCTGCTGGCCTTCCGCCAGGCCAAGGTGTTTCCAGGTCCTGCCCGCATCATCCGACCGGTAGATGCCGTTGCCGACAGAAAGGTCCGGACGCTGGATCCCTTCCCCACTGGCCACGTAGACGATATTCGGATCGGAAGGCGCGACGGCGACATCGCCGATCGATCCCGTCGGCTCCGCGTCGAAGATCGGATCCCAGGTCCTGCCGAAATCGATAGTCTTCCAAACCCCTCCGTTGTTGACCCCGATGTAAAACACATTGGGTTGCTGCGGCACGCCGCAACCTCCGACCGTGCGGCCGCCGCGATGCGGTCCGATCATCCGCCAGCGAAGATTGCCGAACAGGGCCGTGTCAGGTGTCTGCGCCCGCGCAGAGAATGCCGCCAGGATGAAAAGGAAGAAGATGTCCCGCCGACAACAGGGTCCAAGCAGTTTTTTCATGTGCAGTGTGTTGAAAGCGGGCAAAAAGTACAACATAATCGCATTCGCACAAGTCCGCCCATCAACTTTTTTTTGTCGGTGAAACCGCCCATCGGCGCTTCAGGACCGATACGCGGCGATCATATCGGCTATACTGCTGTGTCCGAAAAAATTCGCCCAATCGAGCGATGTGCCCCGGTAGGCTTTGTCGCGCAGCCGGAGATCGGGGGCCGCCGACAGGGCCAGTTGAGTCAGCTCTTCGTCATTGCGTTCGGCGGCAAAATGCAGCAACGTCTTATCCCATTCGCCGTAGAGTTGATTCACGGTTTTCGGATCTTCGCGCAGCCGCTGTCGCGCGCGATCTTTCCATCCGAGGTCCCATGCGTCGAGCACGCTGTAATCCACACCGCCATCGACCAGCCACTCGGCCGCAGCGTGCTGACGACAGTGCACAGCCAGCTCCATCAGGGTCATTCCATTCGTCAATGGTCGATCGAAGAACGCCGGGCCCGATCGGGGCCTCAGCCGCTGCAGCGTCTCCATGTCTCCGCGGCCGATCGCTTCAGCCAGTTGTACTTCCTGTTGCGACGGAGGCCGCGATAACAGCCGTTCGGTGATCAGCCACCAGGTCCAGCCCTCTCCCACAGTGGCAAACCCCAGATGTTCATAGGTCCGCCGGCCCGCATCAGTTGAGTTCAGCACCGCATACCGGTATCCGAATGAGCGTGCATGAAGACAGGCGGCAACCGTCACGGCCTTTCCGATGCCCAGATGACGCGCACGGGGCACCACTCCTACGTGATAGATGCCCGCCGCTCCGTAAGGACCGGTCGTCAGAAATACGACGCTGTGTGCGACGATCTTCCCCTGCCAGCGCGCGACGAAACGCGTCCACTGATCCGGCCGTTCGGCCATCTCCGGCTTCGGGATGATCACCTGCGCATAAGGCAGCTGTTGAATATTGTCGAGCGAAGTGGTATTGTCACGCGTAATGACCAAACCCTTGGGGAAAGGATGTTCCGTTTCCAGTCGTCCGAGATCCAGCGCCATCCAACGGGGTCGCCAACCCGGCTGGAATCCGCGCGCCAGCAACCGTATCCCCAGATCGGCGGGCTCCGGCGGATCGAGCGACCAGCAACCGGCGCCTTTAGGCGGATGATGCCGGTAGAACTCCATCAGCTCATCCAGACGCTTCCCAGCCTGATCGGCGCGCAATTGAGGAAATGCGATCATCGATGTACAGGTTGCACTGCCGCTTGTCCATTCAAGACCTTCCCTGGTGACGACCGTGCCGCCGAGCGTAGCAGCCTCCTGTCTGAATAGCGTGGCATGGTTCAGCGCGGCGGCCTGCTGTAATTGCATGGGAGTGGCGTCTTGCAACAACATCGGAAAGGTCCTCTCGATACAAAGATAGAGGTGCCGGGAAAGCCTTTCAAATAAATATGGAACGGCTTAGTTCAGCAGGTGGTTGTCGAAAGGATGTAACGCGCCGGCGCGGCTGGCCTGCCAGGGTAAATAACATTCGGAGTAATGGTCTTCGATGGCTTGCCCGACCGCCTCGGTCAGTCCCGTCGACTCCTTTTCGATATCCGCCCAGGTGTCTTTTTTATTGTACACCAGGGCCATCGGTTCCGACTCTCCGGCAGGGAAATGGACGAAAAAAATGACCACGTTGTTGACGAGCATCGGTTGCACCACGACATTGTTCCGGGATCCGCCGAAAAAGTATTCCAATTCGAACGTCCGTTCAAAAGGCAAAGTCTCCTGGATGGAAGAAGCGTAAGGGATATTTTTCAATCGGTTGAGCCTTAATCGATAGCCAGACATATGCCAATTTAAGCGCTTTCCGGCGACCGCACGTAGAATTACTTCTACAAAAAAGCGAGGGACCCTGGGGTCCCTCGCCTGCATCTTATGGTGGAATGATCAACCGTTGATGATCGAAGAATTATCCAGGTATTGCGGCGTCGGGTGATAAATGAACAGGCAGCTGCCTCCCTTCACCAGCCGGATGATGCGGCCGCTGACCGCAGAAGGAATGGCGGGACAACCCAACGACGTGCCGAGCGTGCCGAATTCCTGCATGTATTTGTCGCTGACATAAGAAGAACCATGTAATACGATCTTCCTTTTGGCGGCCATGTCGTTGTAGCCTGAATCCACCCCATTGAGCCGTAACGAAAGACCGTTCCGTCCCATATAGGTCCTTTGGGTCACGTAAAAACCCAGGCTGCTTTTATAAGAATCCACTTCATTCGAAAAACTGGTGGCATATTCATCGCCCGAATTCTGGCCATGGGCGACATAGGTCCGGTACAACAGCCGTTTGCGCCGAACGTCGATCACATACATCCGCTTGCTGGACGAGGGCTGGCTGAAATCACAGATGGAAAGCACCGCCTTTTTGTGGATCATCCCTTTCTCCAGGAGATGATGATAACCTCTCCAGGCATACTCGAATGCTTTCTCATCCAGACCCGAACTGTCCAGGTCCATGCTGGCATAGAGCAGTATCGCCTGGCTGGTCAACATCCGGACCTGGGCCGCCTTGGCGCCGGCCAGGTTCGCAGCAGAGAACGGCAGTTCGCGTTCCTTCTCCACCGCATGCGACGAGATCGCCTTCAGCGATGCGCCGCCTATTACAGCGGAAACCGTCGGCACGACCGGGGCGGCAACGCGCCCGACCGCCACGGCAGCAACTACGGGTCTACTGCGCTCGGTGGCCGCTACGGCCCTGGCTGTTGAACTGGACCCTGCAGCAGCGACGGCGGTGAAGGCCGATCTGTTCTCACTCTCTGCGGGAAAGTCCGGAGGTGATACTGCGCTCATCGCTCTGACGGAGGGATGATCGACAAAATTCCGGATGACGGCGGATGCATAGTAAGTTTCGGTTCGCTCTTTTTCCATTGGCAGGTTAGGCCTCGTTCCGTAATCCGTATTGCCGGTTCTCATTGCGGGCGCGGTCAGGATCATGGACGATAAGGTAACCTTGAAACAAAGGTTGGTAAATAGGCGCATTGGATTTCGATTTATGGGTACAAGACATAAGGCTCTGTTTTGTTTTTCGCTTCGCACTCAGCTCCGGTTTGTTCTGCGCTTCGCACTCAGCTCCGGTTGATACGAAAGCTGTTTCTTTCTATCTGCTCGCTATCCCGGTACACTTCGTATTGATATACTCCGGCCCGGCGGAAATTGTATTTCTCGACGATCAACAGCGCATCCCTGACCTGGCGGACTTCGAACAAAAAAATGTTCTCCCCGTCGTAAAAGCGCACCCGGTAGTGTCCGGATCCGTCACTGGGGACCGCGATCAGGATATCGCCATTCTTCGCCACACGGACGATACCGGGCACACCATTGTCCCGGGACGTATCCCGCTTATATAACGCATATTTTCCGGAAATATGACCCGGCCAGGCACAGGAGACAGAATAAAATTGAGCGGGGTCAAGCGCATTGGCGCTGACCGTGAGCAGCAGGCAGATCACGCCTGAAAACAATCGTTTTGGCAGTCCGCGCAAGGCGGCGTGGTTAGGGTACGGCATAGAGGCAAAATTTGGTCCATCCTTTGTCAACTCGAGCCCGTGGCCCGGTGATGACGCACCCCATCCCGTTCAGGCAGAGGTGTTTGCGGAGGGTCTTCAGTGTTCTTGCTGTTCATGGTGATCACGGGGTTCGTAATGTCCTTCATTTTCGCTTCCAGGTCGCAGAACTCCCGCTGCGTGTCCAGCAGCTCGGCATGCGCCTGTACCATTTCTCCTTCCAGCTTGGCGATCTGACGGTCCTTCCGCATCAGCTGATAACTTCGGGGCAGATACCCGGCTATGCCGGATAGGATCAGCAGGGCTCCAAGCACCAGGACGTTCAGGGTTATTTCGATGGTCGGCATAAAAGATCATTTAGTGAGCAAATAGGATTCGAATGACCGGTCTGCTGATCATTTCAACACTGATACGTATGCAAAAAAATGATAGGAATGGCGATGCCCGCCGCGCGTGTAGATGATGTCCATAGGGTATTGATTTACTTCTATAAAAGTACCCTTCGGGTAAACCGGCATTTAATCATTTGCTGTAAAAGAATAGCGAGGCGGGACAATCGGTTGTAGGCAATGACGATGAAATCCTTATATATATTAAAAGATCAGCATTCGAAATAGCCGAACTCCTTGTTTTTCAATCCTTTTATTTCCGCTAATTTTAGCGCTCAAGGTTAAGGCATGATAAACAAGTTTATCTCGTTCCTGATCGTACTTACCCTTTCGCTTTGCGTGAATCCCGCCGCTGCTCAGGCGACGCCCGTTCATCTTTATCGGACCAAAGGATTCCTTTTGGCCGTCAGTGCGATATTGCTCATCCTGCTCATCCTGCTGGTTCAGCTGAGCGTGAAACTCATCGAAAAAAGGAAGGAGACCCGGATGCAACGCGAAAGGCTCATCTCGCTGGTCATCCACGATCTAAGGTCGCCTTTACGTTTCCTTACGATGCTGGCCACAGACCTGCACGACAACCGCGTACGTCTCTCCGCTGACGAGCTGAAGGAGCGCACGTGGTGGATAAAAAAAGGCGCGCAGGATATCTACCAATTCTCCGAAGATTTCCTGCTTTGGGTCAACAGCCAGAAAGACGGTTTCCGGCTCGCCAAACAACTTTTTTTCGTCCGGCCGCTGCTCTGCGAGATCGCGGATTTCTTCCATGAACAGGCGCTGCAGAAGGGAAACCGTTTCGACTTAGCGGTTGATGAGGACTTGCAGATCCGGTCAGACCCGCGTTTGCTGGCCATCATCGTCCGCAATTTGGCGGATAATGCCAATAAGTATACCGAACACGGCTGTATCCGCATCACGGCGAAAGGAGAGGCCGGCGGCTGGCGGGTCAGCGTTTCGGATACCGGCAAAGGGATGACGGAACAGCAGGTGCGGACCTTCCTCACAGGAGCCGCTCCTGGCAATAGCGCGGGCGGCAGCCAACTGGGACACCAGTTCGTGTTCGATCTGACCCGTCAGCTCGGCGGTAAGTTGTTCGTGGAAAGCAGCGCAGGCAAGGGTACTGCCGTCAGTCTGCACATCCCGGCGTGATCCGGCCGATATGGCCATCGATCGGCGCACGCAGTCTCCCCTGCAGGAACAGCCGTTCGTCTGCGCGGCCCGGCGCGATCCGGCTCCCGCCTCATCCGGCCAGGTTATCGATCTGCTTCTTGTATTTGCCCGGCGTGATCTGATATACCTTCTTGAATGCCAGGATATAATTGCTGATACTGGAATACCCGATCTCGTAAGCGATCTGACTGATCGACTTGACATTGTCCGCGATCATTTCCTTCGATCTTTCGATCCGCTTGTTCCGGATGTATTCCGAGATGGTCATGCCATGCATCGATTTGAACAGGAAATTCAACCGATGATAACTGGTGTATGTCTTTTTCAGAATGCTGTCGACGGTAAACGTATCGGAACAATAATATTCGGAAATGTAGGATTCGACCTCACGGATCAGGCTGAGGTCGTCTTCGTTATCGATATCCGACAGCGGATTGACGCCCAGCAAGCTCCGATGCCGGTTGCACAGGAAATATTCCAGCAAGGTCAGGACGGTATTCTGCATCGCCAGGAGGCTGGAGCCCTGCTCCTCGTACAGTGCGAATGCGGATGTCAAAAGAGATAGGTGCCGCCGCCCCAGCCGGCAGGTAATGATATTGGTTTCCTCTTCCAGCAACTGCTCCACCTTCCTGAACTCGGCATTGTCTGCAAAAAAAAGATCGGCCCACCCGGCGGGGAGGAAGATCGATAACGCCGAAAGGACGACGGGATTGGTTGACAGGAAAGTTACCGGCCTCCCGGTGCGCGTCATCAAACCAGAAGCCGGGTTCGCCGCATGTTCGGTCCCCGAACAGCCCCATCGAACGCGGAGGTCGCCTTTATATTGAAGGAAAGTTAATACGATTCCCCGGGACTGGAAGTCCGGCAGGAGCAACTCCACCCGCTCGGCGGATTGCTTCAGCACGGCTGCCCGGAGACCCACCGGCAAGGAAAACTCCTGCCACGACAAAGCCCCGGCGGCCTTTGGGAGGACAGGGTGTTGGGATTTCATAGTCATGTATTTAGGTTCGAGTTAAGGGCAATCAGAATAACCGCTCCGCGCGAAGTTCGGACAGCCATCCGCCACGGTCAATGCGGGTTCAGGTAGTGCCAGGGCGAAAACCCATACTCCTTCTTGAAGGCGAGGGTAAAATGCGACGGATTGGAATAACCGATCTCCGTGGCCACCACTTTTACAGGCACCTTATTGTCCAGCAGCCGCCTCGCATGCTCCAGCTTGTTCTTCTGGTAATATCCGAACAGGGTATCACCATAATATCGTTTGAACTTGGTCTTCAGACTCGTGGGGCTCATGGCCGATATCCTCGAGAGCCGTTCGATGCCCGGGAATTCGGTCTTGTAATGCAAACATAAATGCTGCTCGACCCGCGAAAGACTATGCGTGTCCTGAACGCTCAGGGCATTTCCCTCCCTTGCCAACCGATCCATAACGAAGAATTGCTGAAGAAGGTATTCTATCAGCATCGAGATGTTGCGGATCGTGAACAATTCGCGGAAAGGGTGCTGAACGATCTCCGTCATGAAGTCATTGAGCAACAACCGGTATTTAAACGTGATCGGCCATGTCAGCGTTTCGGCTCCGCCGGCCGTTCCGAGGATCCGTGCGATCGTGCCGGCGTCAAAATCCCGGATCAGGTGATCCAGCGACGACTTACGCACCCGGATGAGGATCGACCGTACCACCCCGTCCCTGGGATAAGTGACCACCCTGCCCCGCGTCGCGTCGGACAGCGAAACGGAAGAATACAAGCTGCCCGGTACAGGTGAATGACTGGGAGTCAACTCGTTATCTTGCTTTCCGGGAATTTCCATTTCATCGAAGCTCAACAAATAGGAGGAAGCATCATCCGAAGGTAAAAAATTGAAAACCAAGTCTTCCGCCAGGGCCGATACGTTTACGGCCAATACCTCGATCCCCGTGGCCATCCCTGCAACTGTCATAAAACCCTTGCCCGTTTTCCCGGAGAAATAGAGTACGGAATCCGATACGATACAAGATTTTTCTTCTGCGATCACCTCAAAACACTTCAGAAATGGCTCTGAATTTTCAAGAGATACATAGCTCATTGCGTTAAGTTTATTCACCTGTCAATACGCTTTCCGGCTACCAATCCGCGACAAGGTATTAATTAGGCACCCCTGAATATATAATAAAAGGCTGAATTGAACGTAGTTTTTTAACGATAAGTGGTTTCCAAAAAACGCTTAGCCATACCATTTCGATGTCCTTTTACGTTACTAAAAGGAACGTTGCAGTTATACGAAAAGCGATTTTCTTAAAATATTTACTGCCTGATCCACACCTATGTTATCTAAAATCCAAACCCGCTATGAACAATTCCTCCAACAAGAGTGGTTGTGAGCCCGATCTCCGCTCGCTGCTCAAGAACCAGCACAAGGTGGTCTATTCGATCTGCCGCTTCTTCGCCCACAACTACCAGGAACATCAGCGCCTTTTTACCAACATCATTGCTGCCGCGTCGCAGAATATCCGGTCGCGCAGGGACCACAGCGATGACAAACAGACCCTGCTGCTGAGGGCCTGCATCAATATGGCCGCGCTGCATTCCATCAGCCTGGAAATGGCGCCGTCGCACGACCGGACTATCCAGTTCAAGTCGACCGACTACCATCACTCCATGACGAAATTCCGCGAGTCGATGGGCGAGATTTCCGATCTCGAAAAATTCCGGCTCTTCATGCAGGTGGAAAACGTGGCCCCCGGCGATATGTCCGGCCTTACGGGTCTGGATGCACGAAACCTTTACGCCGGCAGGCGAAAAGAAAGGGAGACCACCCAGGGTAAGAACCTGATCCCCTATTTAAAGGCGACCCTTTCATGGAGCTGAAGCGGCTGATGCAATTTTGGGACAGCTTCCCGGAGGTCTCGATGGAGGAACGGCCCGTGCTGTCTTCCGATCTGGAGAAGATCGTCGTCAAGAACCCTTTATCCGACGCTTTCTATCTCCGGAAGAAATTGATCGTGCGCATCACCGTCATCGCCCTGCTCTGGCTCATCAACGCCTGGCAGTTCCGGGGCCAATGGAAAACCAACGGCAGCGATCTGTATGTCTCCGGCGCCCTTTTTCTGTTGCTCACCTTTGCCCTGTATTTTCATATACGGCTGATCCTCTTCGCCGACTACCCCACCCTGCTGGCGCTTCCCCTCATCGACTTCCTGACCAAGCTGGAAACCATCCTGGATAAATACATCGTTGCCTTCAAACTCGTCAGCGCCATGGCCGGCTTCTACCTGCTGAAAGGGATCGAAGGGCTCCTTTACGCTTTCAGCAGGAATGCCTACGACTCGCTCATCCGCAACGATTGGTACAAATGGCTGATCCTTATATTCCTCGCCATCTCCTGCGATATTCTCCTGCTCCATGCGCTCATCCCCCGATACCGGCGGCTGCAGGCGACGATAGGCAAATACCGCGACGGCATCCTGGCAAGAGCCGCCAACAAATAAAGATCCGGAACGATATTTCCGATATAACTATTATCCTCTATATTTGGGATAACTTCCCCTCAATCCAAACGTATGCAGCATATATTGATTGCGGACGACCACTCCATCGTGCGAGCCGGGTTAAAACTATTGATCAATACTTCTATCCAAAATGTCACCATGGATGAAGCCGAAGACGGGGAAGCGGTGATCCGTAAGATGAAAGCGGTCCATGTCGATCTGCTGATCCTGGACATCAATATGCCGAATACGGAATCCTTCAGCCTCACGACTTATCTCCTCAAAGAATACCCCGGGCTGAAGATCATCATCTTCACCATGAACCAGGAGATCTTTTTTGCAAAACGTTTTTTAAAGATCGGGGCGCACGGCTACCTGAATAAATACTCCAGGGAGTCGGAGATCAAGTACGCGATCCAGAAAGTGCTGACCGGAAAACGATACATCAGCGACAACCTCGCCGAGATCCTGTCCGGCGAATTGACTAAAAAATTAAAGGACAACCCGTTCGAAGACCTGTCGGATCGCGAATTCGAGGTCGTGCTGCAAATGCTCAAGGGCAGTTCAGTCTCCGAGATCGCCAATACGCTCAGCCTGCACAAATCCACTGTGGGCACCCACAAAACCCGCATCCTGGACAAGCTCAAGATATCCAATACGGTCGAGCTGATCAATCTGGCCCGGTTGTACGAGATCATTTGACCCGCCAGACGCACCTGGCCGGCGGGCCCGGTCCCCGAACGCCTCAGTCTCTACGCTGCCACGACCGCCACCCGGATACCGCAAACTCACTCCCCGAACACCGCAGCCCCTACGCGAAATATTTTTCCAGCGCTTTTCGGACCCCGTCATCGTTATTCGTCGCTGTCACATCGTTCGCTTTGCGTTTGATGTCGTCGGGAGCATTGCCCATGGCGATGCCGATCCCGGCAAACTCGATCATCCCGATGTCGTTGTAATTGTCTCCAATGGCGATGATCTCGGACGGATCGAGCCGCATCCGCTCGCTGATGAAACGAACCGCGTTGGCCTTCGAACCACGGCTATCCATGACCTCCAGGTATGTAGCCTTCGACGGATAGACGTTCAGCCGGCCGTTGTACAGCATGCGCAGATGACCCTGTATCCGTTCGATGTTCTCCACTTCACTCATGACCATCATCTTGTTCGGACCGATCCGCCGCTGCGACCACTCTTCCACCAGTTTTTCGATAGGGGCGACGGCCAACGGCACGTCCATGATCTTTTGCTCATGGTCCGTCCACGCGTCGCGCACTTCCGAAAACCATTCCTTTTGGAGGTAGTAGGCGATGGTAGCGCTGTACGGCTTCACTTCGCGGGTCACCGCTGCCGTGGTGGTCAGATCGATCCGCACGTCCAGGATCGGTTCGCCGGATTGCACGACATAGCTGCCGTTCAAGGTAATGACGGGCGTCTGTTCCGGCAAACCGATATTTCGAAAGGTCGGAAGCACGGCATTGACCGGCCGCGCGGAGACCAGGACGACGGCCACGCCTTCGGATATAAGCATCCTGATCTTTCGGATCGTTTCTTCGCTGACGGAATGATCGCTGCGTAACAGGGTGCCGTCCATATCCAGGAATACCGCTTTGTACATTCCCATCTTTCTTTTGGGGACGCAAGATAAGGTATTGAGCCTACACTCGGATATAGATTTTCCTATGATCCAACCACTTGCCGACACACCAGCACACCAGCATATAGGTCAGCGCGAACAACAGCGATCCGACGGCCCCCGGGAGCAGCGCCTGATAGAAGACGCGGTTGACCCATTCGAACGCGTTTTCGCCATTCCCGGCAGGGATCGTGAACAGCACCACTACCAGCAGTTCGGACAACAGGTAGATGAACAGCGGGTTCTTTCCGAAAACATTGAAAAAAGGCGTCCAAGACAGTTTCTTGCGGAATTCGATGACATAGATGAAGAAGGCCAGCAAGACCAGGTCGATACCGACCGTCAGCAGGACAAAGCTGCTGGTCCAAAGTTTCTTATTGATGGGAAAGACCGTGTTCCACGCCAGCGCCACGGCAACCAGCGCGCAACCCGACAGCAACAGCAAAGTCAGTCCTTCATACTCTTTTCCTTTCCGGCTGATAAAGACGCCGGCAAAATACCCGGCAATGACGTTGACGATAGCCGGAAGCGTGCTCAGCAACCCCTCGGGATCGAAAGCGATGCCTTCCCCGTGATACATGTGGTTTTCCCCAAGGACCCACACATCCAATCGATAGCCCGCGTTACCTGTCATGCTGAACGGATCGGCGCCCGGCACTCCCGCCGAAAGCAGGATGATCCAATAGCCGACCAGCAGCAAACACGATACCACGATCACCGTGCGCGGTTTCAGGTAATAGATGAGCAGCGCAGCAATGCCGTAACAAAGCGCGATCCGCTCCAGGACACCCATGATCCGCGTGTGCGAGTACGGGATCCATCCCCAGTGCCCGTCCGCTTGCTGGCGGACGAAGGGGAACCAGTACATCAGGTACCCCAACACGAAGATCAGCACCGTTCGGCGGACGATCTTCCACAGAACGGCTGCCTGGCTCATCGATGCGAATTTTTTCATCGAAAAGCTCATGGCGTTCCCAACCGCAAACAGGAAAGACGGAAAAACGAGGTCGGTTGGCGTGAAACCATGCCAGTGCGCATGTTTCAGGGGGGAGAAAGCATACTCTTCGCTTCCCGGAGTATTGACGATGATCATGAAGCATACGGTCATTCCCCGGAATACATCCAGGGCCAATGATCTTTGGGGTTTGTCATTCATTACGGGGAAGATACTAAAAATAAAATATTTGCTAGGTTTCAACGTTTTAGACATTAATAGCAGGATCCGCCCCCCTTCATAAACCCAGTTCAAAAATTTGATAACCAAAACTTTATATACTACCTTTTTCTGTTTGCTTAACTGTTTGTTATTGATCGGGCTCCCGGTCCGCGCCCAACGCATCCGCCGCCCCCAACCGGGCGTCGTCCGCACGAGGAACGGCTTCATCATGGTTCGTCCCAATATCACGGATGGTACGCTTCGACGCGATTCGTTGCTCGCCGCGCATTTCAAAAAACATTACTACGTCCTTGCACAGTTCGATCGTCTTCCCGATGGCAGGCTGCGGACGGAAATGGCCGGCGACGGCATCCGCCTTTTCGACTATGTGTCCGACAATGCCTATCTGGTCGAAATGAACGACAGTTTTTCCGTTCCCCGGTTGAAAGCATTCGCGGTTTCCGGCGTTGCCGGACTGCCCGCCCCAGGGAAGCTCAGCACGCGCTTGCAGGCGAACGCAGAGGAAGACCTGGACAACCCCGAAAAAGCGATCGCGGTAGGCTACTTCGGCTCGATGACCGCAGCGCAGGTTCGCCAGGAAATATCCGCTGCCGGCGCACTCATCGTGCCCAACCGGCTGCAGCCGCCCCGGGTCCTTTTCGTTCGCGTGACCAGTGCCGCGACCATCAAACGCATCGCGGCGCTGCCATTCGTCAGTTGGATTTCCGATCAACCGCTCAAACCCAGGCCGCTTGTCTACAACAACCGCGCGACACACGGCGCGGATGCCCTGTTGGCCAGCCACGGCCTGAATGGCGACGGCGTAGTGGTCGGCGTCGGCGATGACACGGATCCCTATTCGCACGTGGATTTCACCGGAAGGGAGATCGACCGGTTCGATGCCCCTCCCGGCTCCGGTCATGGCGTATCGACCTCGGGCATCGTTGGTGGCTCGGGCATCCTCATCCCGCAATACCAGGGCATGGCGCCGCATTCAACCATCCTGAGCCAGTTCTTCAGCGATCTTCTCGTCAATACTCCGTCCTATGTGACCGACTACGACATGACGGTGACGAACAATTCGTATACCTATTACGACGGCGGCTGTCAGTACGATGGCCTGTACGACGCCCTCGCCAATTTCACCGACGCCCAGTTATACCAATATCCGAACCTGACGCACGTATTCGCTTCCGGCAACGACGGCGGTTTTCATTGTACGCCTTATCCCGTACAATTTGCCACGGTGAAGTCGGGATTCCAGTGCGCGAAGAATGCGATCAGCGTCGGGAACATCGACAATACGGATCCGGCCGGCGACAACACCTATATCATCAACGGTGGATCCAGCTGCGGCCCGACCGGCGACGGCCGGATAAAACCCGACCTGGTCGCGGGCGGTTCGGCGGTCGTTTCGACACAACCTTTCAACACCTACGCTTACGGATGGGGCACCAGCCTTTCCTCTCCCACCGTGGCGGGCACGCTCGCGCTGCTCGTCCAGCGCTACCGCCAGTTGCACGGAGGCGCGGATCCTCCCGCGGCGCTGCTGAAAGCGCTCGCCTGCAATACGGCCGTCGATCTGGGAAATCCCGGGCCCGATTATGTCTTCGGATATGGAAGCCTCGATGGAAAGGCCGCCGCCGATGCGATGGAAGCCGGACAGTACTCGATCGGGTCGATCGCCGACGGGGGAACGGTCAACGCCAACCTCGTCATCCCTTCCGGTCTGGCGCAGGTGCGGATCATGATCTACTGGACCGACTATCCCGCTGCTCCCTTCGCTGCCGCCGCGCTCGTCAACAACCTCGATCTGACCGTTACCGATCCAGCTTCGGCTCTCCACCATCCGCTGGTCCTCAACCCCGACCCGGCCCACGTCACCGATAACGCGGTCGAGGGGATCGACAGTCTCAACAATATCGAACAGGTCGTGCTCGATCACCCCGCCGGCGGCACCTGCAACATCGCCATCCACGGCACCAGTATTCCCGAAGGACCGCAGACTTACGTGCTGGTCTACCAACTCATCCAACCCGGTATCGAACTTCAGTATCCGTACGGCAGAGAGACCTGGGTGCCGGGCTACAGCGAGTTCATCCGCTGGAATGCCACCGACGGCAGCCCGAACACCTTCACGATCGACTACTCCATCGATAACGGCGCCACCTGGACGACGATCAACAATGCGGTCAGTTCCACCAGCCGCATGTACCAATGGGTGACGCCGGCCACACCGACCAATCAGGCGCTCGTCCGCGTGACCCGCAACGGCACTTCCTACAGCGCGGTCAGCGCCTATCCATTCACAATCCTCGATCAGCCGAACCTCACCCTGACCAATCCGTGCCAGGGTTATGCGCAAATGAGCTGGACATCCGTCGCCGCGGCGACCAGCTACGATATCCTGCAGCTCATCGGCGACTCGATGGTCAAGGTCGGCAGCACGACGTCTACCAGCTATTTACTGGGCCATCTCAATCGCGACAGCGCATACTGGCTAAGTGTAAGGGCCGTCAACGGCACGACACAGGGACGACGCGCGATCGGCCGGCGCATAGTGCCTTCCGGCGGCGCCTGCACGCTCGCTTCGCTTGACAACGACTATGCGGCGGACTCGCTCATCGGCATCCGGTCCGGCCGCATGCATACATCTACGCAACTGACCTCCGCGACGCCGATCGCGGTCGAGCTCAGGAACCTCGGTACGATCCCCACCGGTTCGTCTTTCACGGTTTCCTATAGCATAAACGGCGCCGCGCCCGTGACCGAGACGAGCAACGCCGCCGTTCCCCCAAACAGCGGGACTTACAACTATACCTTTTCCACACCGGCCGATCTATCGGCGCCCGGCAGTTACACCCTCCAGGTCTGGGTTGCCTACCCCGGCGATCCCGCGCCGGGCAACGACACGATCACGACGGTGATCAAACAACTCTCCAA
>DASZYU010000353.1:0-34641 GCA_035545215.1 Puia sp. | reverse complement strand
TTACGCCTGCTCTCCTGTTAAGCTTTGACGGTCAGATGGAGAACGAATGCGCCCAGTTGACCTGGGTCATGGAGAACGAGACCAACTGTAAGTGGTTCGTGATCGAGCGCGCCGGCGAAACTGGCGGTTATGATTCGATCGACGTCGTAGCCGGCCTGAACAATAAGAATCAAACGACTTATTCTTTCGAAGACGGGCACATGGTGATCGGTAATAATTACTATCGCCTGCGTCAGGTAGACCGCGATGGGAACGTTCGTTATTCCAAAGTGGTTACGCTTTATAAAAATGCGCCCGCTGCCAAGGGTAATTCCATGGGTATCTATCCCAATCCCGCTACTTCGACGATCAGCTATACTGTCGCTTCGACTGCTTCCACCCAAGTCATTGTCCAGGTATACAATATGTCCGGTGTCGTCCTGTTGACGACGCAGCAGCAGCTGAATGCCGGTAACAACCAGCAAACGGTCGCACTTTCCGGCCTCAAGAACGGAAACTATTTCCTGCGCGTTACGAACCGGGAAGGTTCCTGCCAATATGTGCAGCCCTTCGTTAAGATCATGTAGAGCCTGAAAAATTTAACCCCTTCTCCCGCAGCCGGTCGTCGCTTTTAGCGAGCCGGCTGTAACTATTCGGGCCGGCTGGGATCACCGTCCGCTCGCTTCCACCTCCTGCCTCAGTTCCGTGTTGAACGTTTTTTCCCGTGCCAGCTCGTCGAGTGTCAGGTGCATCCGGTAACGCCAGTAATAGTGCGGATTGGCCGGGACGTTGATCCGCTCGTCGTGCGGGTTTTCGCGGCGAAAATCTCCGCTCATACCCATCAGGTCCTGCAACTGGAAGATGGCCCACTGCGCGGGCGAATGCAGGTGTTGCAAGACGATTGCTTTGTTGATCCAGGGCTCGCAAAAAACGGGCGCCTCTCCCCACTGTCCCAGTTCATGGTTGTAGAACTGTTGGGTCTTGGTCCTGTCCTCCTCCCACCACCCGCGGATCGTACTCATATCGTGGGTAGAGGGTGTGACGACGGACAGGTAAGGGGCCGCCGCCGGATGCGAGAAGTCCTGCGTCGTATTCTTGGGCATGCGTTGAACCTCCAGGCTCAGGATGCCCAGCTGCCGCATCACGTCCGGCACGCTGCGCGGCACCATGCCCAGGTCTTCCCCGAAAACGAGCATATTGGTGGCCCGTTTGAGGGCGGGCAATTTGAGCATCGCCTGCCGCTGCCAGAAATCGTCCTGGCGCTGATAAAAGTAATTGACGTAAAGGTCTTTCAGCTGCTGTTGCGTGTGCCACTCCAGGTATCGGAACGAAGTGGTATGTTCCATCGAAATGCGGAAATGGTATTCCTGGCCTTGTGTGCCGTCCACTTCCAGCAGGATGACGTTCGAGACCAGGTCGTACAAACCGTTCCGCAACCGGTCGTTGCAGGCCGAGGGCGGCTGGCCGGCAAACCACGCTTCGATCTTCCGCTGGGTGTCGAAAGCTTCGCTGAGTTGATAAAAGCCGTTGCCGGTGGGTTCCAGGAATTGTTCCTTCACCGGATCGGACTCGTTCCCGAATAGTTCCCAAAGGACCGCGTCGTTGATGAAAGGCCGTGTATACCGGTCATGATCGAACCAGATGTTCCGCTGATAGAATTCCATGCGGTGGACGGGGATCGCCGGTACGAAATGGCCCAGAATGCCTTCCACAACGTCCATGGGAATGCTCCAGATCCGGAAAAAACCCAGGATATGGTCGATCCGGAAGCCATCGAAATAATTGCTCATGTGTGCAAAACGACGTTTCCACCAGGCGTAACCGTCATGCCGCATCTCCTCCCAGTTGTAGGTTGGGAAGCCCCAATTCTGGCCTTTGATGGCAAAGTTATCGGGGGGGGCGCCGGCCTGCATGTCCATATGGTACAATCGCGGGTCGACCCAGGCATCGCAACTGTACCTGTAGATCCCGATGGGAATGTCGCCTTTCAGGATGATCCCATGCTCGTGCGCATAATCCACCGCTTCCCTCAGTTGGAGATGGAGGTGGTACTGGATGAAATAATGCAGGGCGATGGAATCATAGTGCCGGGTGCCCGGGGCGGTGTACCGAAGGATGGCTTCCTCTTCGTACTTGCTGTGGAGTTTCCACTTCGTAAAATCGGATGTGCCATGCTTATCGCGCAGATAGCAAAAAGCGGCATATGGCGTCAGCCATTTCGTATGCTGCCGGAAGAATTCCTGGAAATCGGGGTCTTCCTGAAATTCTTCTTTCTGTAATTCGTATAATTCTTTGACAGTTAGCAGTTTGATCTTCATTACCTGCTCGTAGTCCACTTCCGGCAGCGCATTCAGTTCCTTTTGTTTTTTGTGCAGGGGTTTGATCAGGTCGGCATACTTTTTACCGGCACACTGTTCGACATTGAGGTACAGCGGATGCAGCGCGAAAGCGGATATGGCCGCATAGGGATAGCTGTCGGTCCAGGTGTGGCTGGCCGTCGTATCCTGTACGGGAAGTATCTGTACCAACCGGAGACCGCATTTCACGGCCCAATCGATCAGCGCCTTCAGATCGGTGAACTCTCCTACCCCCATCGATTTTTTTCCCCGGAGACTGAAAACGGGTATCGAAACCCCGGCGCCTTTCCAGGTCGTATTGGGCAACCGGAGGAAACCGTCGTGCAGGATGCTCACCTTGTTCGGTCTGGCGTCGCCGGGAAGACGCCGGTTTGGACCGTCTTCGAAGCGGATGATGCGGCGGTCTTTCTTATGACAAACTGCGTATTTGTATTCGATCGGGAACGACTCCGGCGGGATCGACAACGGCAGCGACCACCAGCCGCCGGCGGGCGAAAGCACCAGTGGGTCTTCGGGGTTCCAGTCATGCAAGGCGCCGGCGTTTCCCACCAGCGCGACGACCTCGTCCTCTTTCAGCAGCGGCGCCCTGACCCGGAAGATGTGGGTGGCCTCCTTTTGTTTGTGCTTCTTTCCCGCCTTGTGGCGGGGAAGCAGGACGTGCTGAAAGGCAGAAGTGAAAAAGACGTTCTCGTATTCCCCGGCGTAGTTCCAGGTGTCGATCACCTGCATCTCTTCGACGCCGGCGGCGGAGGCTGCGATGAACTTGTCGTCTCCCCATTCCTCAGTCAGCGTACCGTCGCTGTTCTTCAGGATATAGTGATAATGGATCGGATCGGAAGGTATCTTTTCCAGCAGCAGACTTCTGTGCCAGAATTCGTCGTTGACGTAGTCCAGGGGAATGGCCGCCCGGATGTCACCGCCGCCCAGTTCGGGCAGGCTGCCCGACAGGAGGATCGATTGGCCCGGATGTGTATAAAAACGCAGGTAAAAATCGAGTTTGAGCGTTGTCATCTGTTGATCATTTGCAATTAGCTGGCCTTTTCATTCGGCAGGTCGTAATGTGTATTTATTACATTATCGAGAAAGATAGGCCAAAATTCCTTTCCTTGGCGATTTAAACTTAAATTTGCGCTAAATTCGCACAAATTTTTCTCATGGAACAGCAAAAGAAGAATACGTTCGGTTATTGGATAATGTTTTTTATCTCCACTGCCGCTTTCATCTGGGCCGTCGCTGCGCATTTTTCCTTTCTGACCTTCATTCTTCCCTTCGTCTGCACTTCGTTCGTTAAAGCGATGGATATCATGTAATGTCGCTCCACTCCTACTATCAGGGGCAGGTCGGCGCCTGCGGGTTGGAGATCCGTCGGTTACAAAACAAGCTAAATGGTCTGGCCTTTTTGCGGGTGATGCTGTTTGCCGGTTTTGCCTGGTCGGTCGATGTGCTGATCCATGGTTTCTCGACCGGTGTGCTTCTTATAGCGCTGGGGACCGCCGCGGCCTTCCTCTTTTGCGTTAATGTCTACCTCCGCTGGAAGGAACAGCGCCGGTTGCAGGAACGCCTCAAATTTGTGAGCGAGAACGAACTGGCTCTCCTGAACGGGTCCCCAAGCGGCTTTCCCGATGGCTCGTCCTGGCTCGACAGCGCCAATTATCTCGACGACCTCGATATCTTTGGACCGCGTTCGCTGTTCCATCACCTGAACCGGACTACGACGGCGCGGGGCGCCGCGGTGCTCGCCGATAGACTTCGCCAGCCGTTCTTGACCGCCGGGGCCATCCAGCGCCAGCAGGAGGCGATCCGCGTCCTGGCCCTGCAAACCGCCCACCGGCAGCTGTTGACGGCAACCGGGCTGGTGACACGGGAAGACGCTTTGCGGTCAGGGTCATCCGCCGGGTGGGAAGGCATCTCCGGCGAAAGCCTCCGGGCATGGCTCGACACGCCTGCCCGGCTGAACAAACGCGTCTGGCCCTGGCTGGTCATCGGGTTGCTTGCGCTGGTGAATCTGTATGGACTCTATCGCTTGTTCGATGATGGCAATTACACGCTGATCGTGGCCGGTATCATTGTTTCCCGCCTGTTTACCGCGGCATGGTCGGCTTATGTCAATGGTCAGCATCGGCTCATCGGTCATCAGCACGCACTCTTCGAACAGTATGCGGGCATACTCGCCGTATTCAACCAGACCACGACGTCCGGTTCGGCCCTCCTGCAGGAGGTGCAGCAGAAGACCGGCAATGCGCACCGGGCGATCCGGCGGCTGGCGCGGCTTTCGTCGTATTTCGACCAACGGTTAAATCTGCTGGTCAACCTGATCCTGAACACTTTCTTTTGCTATGACTTGCTGTGTATGATCGCTCTCGAACGATGGAAGGCGGCCAATCATGCGGATTTACCAGGTTGGATCGATACCGTAGGCACCGTGGAAACGCTCAATTCGTTCGCCACTTTCGCGTACAATCACCCGGAGTACTGCTATCCCATCCCTGCGGGCGCTGAAGATCCTGCCACAGGCACGGCCGGCCGCGAGGGGCCCGGGCTCTTTATCGAAGCTACCGGTCTGGCGCATCCGATGATACCGGCCGCCCGCCGGGTAGCCAATGACCTTTCCATCGGCCGGTCACAGCGGCTCATCCTGGTCACCGGGTCGAATATGTCGGGGAAAACCACTTTTTTGCGGACGGTCGGCGTCAACCTGCTCATGGCCGAATGCGGGTTACCGGTATGCGCCGCTTCCTTCCACTTCACGCCCATGCACCTGCTGACCTCTCTGCGCATTACCGATTCGCTGCAGGAACAGACCTCTTATTTTATGGCGGAGCTGAACAAACTGCAGATGATCATTCGCCGCCTATCGGCTGGAGAGCCGGCGCTGGTCCTCATCGACGAGATCCTTCGCGGCACCAATTCCGAAGACAAGACCCACGGTTCGGAACAATTCATCCGGCGCCTGGTCCGGCAGCGCTGTCTCTCATTTTTCGCCACGCACGATCTGACGCTTGGGCAACTAGAACAGGAAATGCCCGGAGCCATCAGCAACTATTGTTTCGAAAGCGTCATCGAAGCCGGCCAGTTGCATTTCGACTACCGGCTGCGACGCGGCGTGGCGCGCAACCGCAATGCCTCCTTCCTGATGCGGAAAATGGATATCATCTAATAAAAAAACCCGCCGAAGCGGGTTTTCAGTTGCATAACACAACGATTATTTTACTTCTTCGAACTCGGCGTCCGTCACATTTTCACCGCCCGTATTGGCTTGTCCGCCGTTGTTCGGCGCGCCTCCACCGGGTTGTCCGCCCTGTTGCTGCTGGGTGGCTTTGTAAAGCTCTTCCGAGGCAGCGGTCCAGGCATTGTTCATGGCGGCGACTGCGGCATCGATAGCGGCAATGTCCTGCGATTTGTGCGCGTCCTTCAATTTCCCGAGCGCTTCTTCGATGGGAGCTTTCTTATCGGCAGGCAGTTTGTCGCCGAACTCTTTCAGTTGCTTTTCCGTCTGGAAGATGAGGCTGTCGGCCTGGTTGACCTTGTCGACCTTCTCGCGGGCCGCCTTGTCTGTCGACTCATTGGCCCTGGCCTCCGCCTTCATCCGTTCGACCTCTTCTTTGCTCAACCCGCTGCCCGCCTCGATGCGGATCTTTTGTTCCTTGCCGGTGCCCTTGTCCTTAGCCGTGACATGCAGGATGCCGTTGGCATCGATATCGAAGATCACTTCGATCTGAGGAACGCCACGCGGGGCAGGCGGGATACCGTCGAGGTTGAACGTGCCCAGGCTCTTGTTCTGCGAGGCCATGGGCCGCTCGCCCTGCAGGACATGGATCTGCACGCCCGGCTGGTTGTCGCTCGCGGTAGAGAACGTTTCCGATTTCTTGGTCGGGATCGTGGTATTCGAATCGATGAGCCTGGTCATCACACCGCCCATGGTTTCGATACCCAGCGACAGCGGCGTGACGTCGAGGAGCAATACGTCCTTGACCTCGCCGGTGAGTACGGCACCCTGGATCGCGGCGCCTACGGCAACGACTTCGTCGGGGTTTACGCCCTTATTCGGCTTTTTGCCGAAGAACTTTTCGACGAGTTCCTGCACTTTTGGGATACGCGTGCTGCCGCCGACGAGGATGACCTCATCGATCTGAGACGCAGAGATGCCGGCGTCTTTCAGCGCCTGCTCGCAGGGCTTCAGACACCTTTCGAAAAGCTTGTCGGACAGCTGTTCGAATTTGCTCCGGCTCAGTTTCTTTACCAGGTGTTTGGGCACGCCGTCCACCGCGGTGATATAGGGAAGATTGATCTCCGTTTCGCTTGAAGAAGACAATTCGATCTTCGCCTTTTCGGCGGCCTCCTTCAAACGTTGAAGGGCCATCGGGTCTTTGCGGAGATCCACATTCTCGTCTTTCTTGAATTCATCGGCGAGCCAGTCCATGACCACCTTGTCGAAATCGTCACCGCCGAGGTGCGTATCCCCGTTGGTCGATTTCACCTCGAATACCCCGTCGCCCAATTCCAGGATCGAGATATCGAACGTACCGCCGCCGAGATCGAATACTGCGATCTTTTCGTCCTTGCCCGCCTTGTCGAGACCATAAGCGAGGGCTGCCGCCGTGGGTTCGTTGACGATCCTTCTTACCGTCAGACCGGCGATCTCCCCGGCTTCCTTGGTAGCCTGGCGCTGGGCGTCATTGAAATAAGCGGGCACGGTGATAACCGCCTCGGTCACTTCCTGGCCCAGATAGTCCTCGGCCGTTTTCTTCATCTTTTGCAGGATCATCGCCGAGATCTCCTGGGGAGTGTACAACCGCCCGTCGATGTCGATCCGGCAGGTGTTGTTGTCTCCCCTGACAACTTTATAACTCCAGTGCGTAATCTCATTGGTCACTTCGTCGAAACGCCGGCCCATAAACCGCTTGACGGACATGATCGTATTCACGGGATTGGTAATCGCCTGGCGCTTGGCAGGATCGCCCACTTTTCTTTCCCCGTTCTTGAGGAAAGCCACGATGGAAGGTGTGGTCCGGTGCCCTTCGTCATTGGCGATCACCACGGGCTCGTTGCCTTCCATGACAGCCACACAACTGTTTGTCGTGCCGAGGTCAATTCCTATAATTTTTCCCATATAGTTTATCTGATTTTAAAGGTTTTGTAAGTAATTCCGGGCTACTATGACAACTATGATGCCACGCCCGAAAAAGTGAAAAAATGTCAGACGTTTTGTCAGGCGGTTTAACGGACGACTTCGAGGACCGGTTTGAGCGAATCCCCGCGGAAAATGTAATCCGCAACCTCGTCGAGGGCCGGCGTGGTGGAGTTGAAGGAGATGCCGGTGCCCGCCATTTTGACCATACAGACGTCGTTTTCGCCGTCTCCGACTGCCACGGAATCTGCCAGACTGATGCCAAAACGGTGAAGGATATATTGGAACATATTCGATTTACAATGATCATGTTCGCACTGGCTGAACCGGTCGCGGAGCAGCTGGGAAGGGATCCTGACCTCGCCGGTGGCCACGCTTTTGCGGAACTCCAGCTCGTTTCCGAGCGTGAAATCCAGGCCGAGCAGGTTCTTGATATGGTTGGCGATGGCGTGATAGCTGTCACTGATGATCCCGCAGACATACCCACGTACCTGGAGCTCCCGGACGACCTGCACGGCATCCCCGATCAGGGGAATGGATTCTACAACATTGATCAGCTCGGCAAACGTCCTGCCCTCCAGCAACCGGGCGATCTTCTGCGTCTTGATATAGTTGCTTTTTTGCTGGGCGAGGATGTCGCCGAGTTCCCGGGTGAAACCGAAACGCCTGGCCGCCGTCTGTATAAAGCTGCCCTGGAGCAGGGTATGATCCATGTCGAAGACGATCATTTTTTTAGGTTGCCGCACCAATTCCTTCAGGGCGAATTCCACCTGCTCGCGCATCGCGGGGGGAGCGTCGTCCTGCTGTCGCCGGTTATCGAAGATGTTCACCCGTTTGAAGATCGCATTGGCGACCTGTTTGGCCATCCGGCTCAGCACGTGCAGCGGCTGACGGTCATTCTCCACCTCTCCGATGCAGACTTCGGCGATGCGCGCCTGCACCTGGTGCATATCGATCAAAAGACCGATGTCCACCCCGTAATCGTTGTCGAACTCGACTTTTTGAAGGATCGATTTCCTGCCTGCGATCATTCCGCTCAACGGCTGTTTGAATTTCAACAGGTGGGGGAAAAAGAATTCCAGCAGCGGTTTGGCCAGGATCTCGGCCATGCGCCCGCCCGGCCGTTCAAAATAGGACTTGACGAAGTCGGCTTCGTCCCGAATGAGCGGGCCCGTTAGTTTGCCTACGATGTCCATCTCGTAGCTGGGGATATCGGCCTCGAGGAAGACGACGATGTCGTTTTTCGCCATCAAAAGGCCCTCCCGCATCGAATCGCCCTTTCCCACGTGCGTGCTGGTGATCACCCTTACATCCTCTTTCCTGGCTTCCGCTATCGTGTCATCCGTGGACATGTCATCGACTACGATGATCTCGTCCACCTGATGGTTTCGTTTGGCCTGGCGGATAACCTGGCGGATGGTTTTCTCTTCGTTGAGCGCGGGGATCACGACTGTTACCATAGGCGTCTATTTTGCAAAAGCAGATAAAGTTACGAATTGCCGAGGGCAATGAAGGTCAAATATCGTACCGGCAATTTCATGTAAAGATTTGAAAAACAAGAATTAAATTTAGGGCTGTCAATTTTAATCCACATATGCCGATTGCGCCGGATAGCCATAACGGATCGTTGCCGCGAAGCTGTACAAGCGGGAAGTCCCCGAACAGCCGCTTTCTTTCCTCCCGCATTGTTTATCGGGAAATGCACCCGCATGGATGGTGAGGACTTGTCCATCACGCCGGGGGAACCCAGCGACCAGTTCTATGGTACCGAGGCGAACGGATGCGGGGGGCTCGCCCGTCAACCCTGCTCCGACTCCTCTATCTTAAAGGTGAAATTCTTTTGCGTCACATAGCTGAAACAGACTACGATGACGGTCGTCAGCACTTTGGCGATCGTGGGATAGATATGGAATTGTTCGACGAATAGCTTGATGAAGACGATGTTCAGCCCGATACAGATGATGACGAGCATGAAATAGCGGAACAGCTGGACCCGGCCATGCAATGTACTTCCGGGGAACGAAATGTGCCGGTTCAGGAAAAAGCCGGTGGGAAAGCTGAAACAAAAGGCGATGAAGACGGAGGCCACATACGCCGAAATGGTGAAGAAGCCCAAATGCACGTTGTTCTTGTGGAGGATAAAATTGAAGCTGAACCAATACATCACAATATCCAGCGCGGTACTCGCCCCTCCGCAGGCCGCGTACCGAAAGGTCTGCACCGGCATGATGCGGCTGAACGGCGGATAGAAGAAGTCTATAAAGGATATGATCCGTTGTTTCAGTATCTGTCTCATCCTGTAAATCTTCGGGGGGTCCTGATTAGGCAACCGGGCGGCCAAAGATACTGACTATGACCTCGCCAACCAAACAATTCGCCTGCTCGCGGTTCGTTTGCCGCCAACTTGCACTAAATTTGCAGCCAATCTGAAAATGAATGGAAATCATCAGGGAGATCAGGCAGGCTGTGGGCCGGATACTGCAACGCGACTACGCATTCACCGACGAAACGATCCTTATCAATGCCACCAAGCCCGAGTTCGAAGGCGATTATACGGTGGTCTTGTTCTCCTTCGTCAAGGCGTTGAAGAAAAAGCCCGAAGAGCTTGGCAATGAGTTGGGTGCGGCCTTGCTGCGGGAGAACGCGGCGCTGTTTTCCGCTTTCAATGTCATCAAGGGTTTTCTGAATCTCACGGTCTCCGACGGGTTTTGGCTCGACTTCGTTTACCGGGAAAGCGACAACCAGGATTTTGGACGCAGCCCGCGCCGCGGCAGCCGTGTCATGATCGAATACTCTTCACCGAATACCAACAAGCCGCTGCACCTGGGCCACCTGCGCAATAATTTCCTGGGTTGGAGCATCGCTGAGATCTACAAGGCCAACGGCTACGACATCGTAAAGACCTGTATTGCCAACGACCGCGGCATCCACATCTGCAAAAGCATGATCGCCTGGCAGCTGTTCGCCAATGGCGCCACTCCGGAAAGCACGGGAATCAAAGGCGATCACCTGGTCGGCGATTACTATGTGCTTTTTGGGAACGAACATAAAAAGCAGGTGGCCGGGCTGGTGGCGGCGGGAATGGACAAGGACACCGCGGAGAAGGAAGCGCCGATCATGAAGGCGGCGCAACAGATGCTGGTCGACTGGGAAGCGGGCAAACCCGAGGTGCACGCGCTGTGGAAGAAAATGAATGGCTGGGTATATGCCGGTTTTGACGAGACCTATCGGAGGATCGGCAGCGATTTCGACAAGACCTATTACGAGAGCAATACTTACCTGCTGGGCAAAGAGCTCGTGGAGCGCGGGCTGGAAAACGGCGTTTTCGAAAAAGAGGCAGACGGCAGCGTGTGGATCGACCTGACGGCCGACGGGCTCGATCGCAAGATCGTTCAGCGCAAGGACGGCACTGCCGTCTATATCACACAGGACATCGGCCTGGCCGTCAAAAAATACGAGGAATTCCACGCGGGTCTCAGCATCTACGTGGTCGGCGATGAACAGAACTATCATTTCAAAGTATTGAAGCTCATCTGTCGGAAACTCGGTCTTCCTTCCGCCGACGGCATCTTCCATCTCAGTTACGGGATGGTCGAACTGCCCACGGGCCGTATGAAAACGCGCGAAGGCACGGTCGTCGACGCGGACGACCTGCTCGACGAAATGATCGCCGAGGCGACACGCAAGACAAAAGAGCTTGGCAAAACGGAAGACTTCTCGCTCGATGAGCTGGAAGAACTGTACAGGATCATCGGTCTCGGCGGTCTGAAATTCTTCTTGTTGCGGGTGGACCCGAAAAAGCGGATGGTCTTCAATCCCGAAGAATCCATCGATCTGCACGGATATACGGCCACCTTTATTCAATACGCGTACGCCCGTATCCGCAGCATTCTGCGAAAAGAGGCCGGCCCCGCCGGTGGCGCCGCGGGCTCCCCTCTCCTGCCGCTCGAAAAAGCGCTCGCGATTAACCTGGAAAGATTTCCCGCAGTGCTCGACCAGGCCTGCCAGGAGATGAACCCGTCGGTCTTGGCGGCCTATCTTTTCGAGCTGGCTAAAACGTACAATTCCTTTTATGCGGAGCACAGCGTCTCCGGCGCCGAAACGGCGGAGAAAAAAGCGCTGCGGCTTCGGTTATGCATGCTGACGGCTACCGTCCTGCGCAACGGCATGAATATGCTGGGTATCCGCGTTCCGGAAAGGATGTAACGGCCCGGGATGGAACCGGCTGCGGACGCGCGGCGAGACCGGTCTATTTCAGGACGATGGCTCCCAACGGCGGCAGATGGACGTTCAGCTCGTACCATCCTTCATCCTTTGTCGGAGTAACCGGTATCGAAGGGTTGTTCGTGTCGCCGGTGCCCCAGTATTTCCTGTCATCGCTGTTGAATATTTCGTTCCAGGCGGACTTGCCATGCGTATACACTTTCCAGTCCCGCCGAACGATGGGCGTGAGATTCAGGATCACGAGCAGGTCGCCTTTCGGGTCGCGGCCCTTCCGCCGGTATACCACTACGCTTTCCTGGCGATGACGAAGATCGACCCATTCAAACCCGGAAGTGTTGAACTGGTTCTCGTAGAGCGCCGGTTCGCAGCGCAGCAAGCCGTTCAGATCGCGAACACAATCCCGCAGCAGCCGGTGCGAGTCGTATTGCAGGAGGTGCCAGGGCAGTTCGGTCTTGTAATTCCATTCGGTCGTCGCTCCAAACTCGTTGCCCATGAAAAGCAGCTTGCCTCCCGGATGCGTGAACATATAGCTGTAGAGTGTACGCAGGTTGGCAAATTTCTGCCAGTCGTCCCCGGGCATCTTATAGATCATCGGGGATTTGCCATGCACGACCTCGTCATGGCTCAGCGGGAGTACGAAATTCTCGTCGTAATAGTACATCATGCTGAACGTGAACTTATCCTGGTGGTGTTGCCGGACCACGGGGTCCAGTTTGAAGAAATCCAGCGTGTCGTGCATCCAGCCCATCATCCATTTCATGCCGAAGCCCAGTCCGCCCGAGTACGTTGGCCGGCTTACACCCGGCCAGTCGGTCGCTTCCTCCGCGATGGTCTGCGCATCGGGGAAATCGCGGAAGATGGTCTGGTTGAGGTCCTTGATAAAAGCGATCGCTTCGAGGTTGCCGTCGCCGCCGTACTCGTTCGGCTCCCAGGCGCCTTCCTGGCGCGAATAGTTGAGCTTGAGCATCGAGCTCACCGCATCGACCCGCAGTCCGTCCGCGTGGAATTTATCCAGCCAGAACCGCGCGTTGCTGATGAGAAAGGATTTCACCTCGCCCCTGCTGTAATTGAATACGTAGCTGTTCCAATCCGGATGGAACCCTTTACGCATGTCCGCATATTCATAGGTGTTGGCACCGTCGAACAGGTAAAGCCCGTGGTAGTCATAAGGGAAATGGGAAGGTACCCAGTCGAGGATCACGCCGATGCCTTCCCGGTGAAAGGCTTCCACCAGCATCATGAAACCCTGCGGATCGCCGAAACGAGAGGTTGGGGCATAATAGCCGGTACCCTGGTAGCCCCAGCTGCCATCGAAGGGGTGTTCCATGACGGGCATCAGCTCGACATGCGTGAAGCCCATCTGTTTCACATAGGGGACCAGCAGCTCCCTGATCTGGTCATAAGTGTTATACCGTTCTTCGTTGAAGGGGTCCGGTCGCATCCAGCTCGCGAGATGGACCTCATAGATGCTCCACGGCGCATCCAGCGAATTGCGCGCGGCGCGGTTCCTCATCCAGTCCCCATCGGACCAGGCATGGTCCAGCTGCCACGTGATCGACGCCGTTCGGGGTCGCATTTCCCAATAGTATGAGTACGGATCGCCTTTGTCCAGCGTGCCTCCGTTGTATCCGCGGATATGATACTTATAGACCTCTCCGGTCGGCAAGTCCGGTATAAACCCTTCCCAGATGCCGGAACGCTCCAGCCGCACGAAGAGGGGATGGCGGTCCGGCTGCCAGTCATTGAAATTCCCGATCACCGAGACGGCGGTGGCATTGGGGGCCCATACCGCAAAATAATAGCCGGTCGTCCCCAGGACGGTCACGCGGTGTGAGCCGAACAGGTCATAGAGCCGGTAATGCGTGCCCGCCTGGAAATTTCGGATATCCTCGTCCGTGAACAGCGAATAGTTCCACACGGGTCTCGTCGAGTCTACAAAATGCGCCTCTTCATATCGCTGATGCGTGTGAGCCTCCATTGGTTTGTCTTTAACGTAAATTTAAGCTTTAACCGTTGCATATCCTTTTTTTTGGGCCTAATTTCAGCCAGCTAATTGCTATGAAGCATGCCCAAACCGATCATCCTCTTATCCTGTTTTCTCCTTCTCCGTGTGTCCGTACTGGCACAATCCTCCCAAATTTCCGGCACCGTCACCGACACCATCGAAAAAAAAGCGCTGGCTAATGCGTCGGTATTGCTGTTACGCCCTTCGGACAGCGTGCTGATCCGGCATACGCGCACCGGAGCGGCCGGCCGTTTTGCTTTTCACAACCTGCCGTCCGGACACTACCTCCTGCTCGTGACCTATCCTTCCTATGCGGATTATGTAGATGAGGTGGAGGTGAAAGACTCTGCGAGCGTGGATCTGCCGGGTATCCCTTTGGTCCTGAAAAGCACCCTGCTCGCCGAGGTAGTGGTCAAGGGCACGGCCTCTGTGCGCATCAAGGGCGACACGACCGAATTCAACTCCGACAGCTTTCGCACAGAAGCCGGGGCAACGGTGGAAGACCTGCTCCGAAAACTGCCCGGCATACAGGTTGACCGCAACGTTAAGATCACCGCACAGGGCGAATCGGTCAAAAAAATACTGGTCGACGGCGAAGAATTCTTTGGCGACGACCCGACCCTCGTGACGCAAAACCTGCGCGCCGACATGATCGACAAGGTGCAGGTCTACGATAAGAAAAGCGATCAGGCTACCTTCACCGGCATCGATGACGGCCAGCGCGAAAAAACGATCAACCTGAAATTGAAGGACGGCAAAAAGAACGGCTATTTTGGCAGGGCAACCGCCGGCGCCGGCACGGACGGGTATTATGATGAAGAGCTCATGGCCAATTATTTCCGCAATAAGCGAAAGATCGCGGGTTACGGCATCGTATCCAACACCGGCAAGACGGGTTTGAACTGGTCCGATCGCGATAACTATGGTCAGAGCGTATTCGGCACGGCGAATGTGGACGCATCCACCGGGGCGATCAGTATCCAGGGCAACGGTGACGATCTCGACACCTGGTCGGGACAATACCAGGGGCAAGGTTCGCCATCGGTCAGGACGGGCGGTCTTCACTACAACGACAAATGGAACGACGATAACCAGTCCATCAACGGGAATTACAAATACATGAACCTCGGGGTGACCGGAACCAATACGACCAATTCGCAATATATCCTCCCCGACACGGTTTATTACAACAACCAGCGCCAGGTTTTCAACAACAATATCGTCCGGCAGACGCTGGACGGCAACTACGAGGCGAAATTCGATTCCACGACCTCGTTGGATCTGATGGCCAACGGAGGGACGGACCATAAAACGACCTTCAACGGCTTTCATTCGGTCTATCTTGCCAGCGACAGCAGCCTGGTGAATTCGAACGACAGGACGACGACGACGACGGGGGACAAACGCATCGTCAACAGCAACCTGCTTTTCCGCAAACGGATGTCGAAGGTGGGCCGGACGTTTTCGCTCAATGTCCGCGAGAACTACACGGATGACGCCTCGTCGGGCTATCTCAATTCGGAGACGAGGCTCTACAACCACGGCAACGCTTATTCCGACAGCCTCATCGATCAGTTCAAGGATTATCGCACGACCAGCCTGCTCGTCGATTCGAGGGCCACCTATACCGAGCCGCTCTCGAAGACCTCGTTCCTGGTTGCCAGTTATGGCTTGCTGCTGAACAACAGCCATTCGAACCGGGATTCCTATAACAGGGCGTCCGGCGGAAAATACACGGCGCTGGATTCGCTGTACAGCAACGACTACCAGTACAATGTACTCGCACAACGGGCCGGGATGGCCTATCGTTTCTCCGGAAAGAAATTACGGGTTTCCGCCGGGGCGGATGTCGGCCGATCGCGTCTCGAACAGCGCGACCTGCGTGCCGATACGATGGCGACCCGCCGGTTCGTCGACTGGTATCCCACCGCCTCGCTGTCTTATGCCTTCACTTCCATGCGGAAGATCAGCCTGCAATACAACGGGAGTACCAGCCAACCCTCGGTGACGCAAATACAGCCGATCTTCACCAATGAGGACCCGTTGAACATCTATATCGGCAATCCCGCGCTGAAACCCCAGTTCAACCACCGGCTCAGCCTTTTCTTCAACGACTACAAGGTCCTGACCGACAGGGGCCTCTGGGCGAACCTCTGGTCGAATTATACGGCCAACGACATCAGCACGAGCGTAAGCGTCGATTCGGTCGGCCGCAGCGTCCATCAATATGTCAATGTGAAGGCTACCTGGTCGTTCAACGGGTTCCTGAGCTATTCGTTCAAATGGAAAAAACCGGACATCCGGTTCAACATGCACGTCAATGGCAACGAGAGCAGCAACTCCAGCATCGTCAACGGCCTGACGAACGACACCCGCAGCGGCACCTGGTCGCTCGGCACCGGCATCGATAAATCTAAGGAAAAGAAATACGACGTAGGGGTCGATTTGAATGCCAGCTACACGACCAGCAACAGCAGCATCAATACCGGCGTCGTCACGAAATACTGGACGTATGAGATACAGCCCAACATCGATATCTTTCTCCCGCTGAAGTTGCAGCTCCACGCGGACGCCGACATCAATCTCCGGCAAAAGACGGTCCTTTTTCCCAATAACAACAACGTTGTACTGTTGAACGCGTACCTGGGTAAAAAGCTGCTGAAACGGGATGCGTTGTTGATCAAACTGGCTGTCAACGACGTGCTCAACCAGAACGTCGGTTTCAACCGCACCGTCAACAGTAATTTCATATCGCAGAACACCTATACGACGATCAGGCGTTTTGCCATGCTGGCCGTCGTGTGGAATTTTACGAAGCCCGGCACGACCGCGCCGTCGCAGCGGTTTTAACCATTAATAGAATGTCTATGTCCAGATGGTCCCTGCCCCTCCTCGCTTTCCTTTGCGCCGGATTTCCGGGCGCCGCGCAGAATACGATCTTCCTTTCCTCGGGAAAGATCGAGTTCGAACGCAGGATCAATGTCTTTGCGCGGATCGGCACCGGGGATGACGCGTGGAGCCAACTCGAGAAAAAAATGTCCAACCACTTCAAGACGGACTACTTCGAATTGCTTTTCACGCGCAGTAAGAGCCTCTATAAGCCGGGCAGGGAAAGTAATGATAAGAATGCTTTTTTCTTCTTTCAGGCGCCGGCCCAGGACAATACGGTCTGGTGCGATCTCGACCATGAGAAGGCGGTGAGCCTCAAGCATGTTTTCGAGCAGACCTTCCTCGTCCAGGACAGTCTGCGCCGCATCCGGTGGAAGATCACGGATGAGACGCGCAATATCGCGGGTTTCAATTGCCGCCGCGCCAACGCCATCATCCTGGACAGCATTTATGTAGTCGCCTTTTATACCGATGAGATCCTCACGGGCGGAGGTCCGGAGTCATTCAGCGGTCTTCCCGGCATGATCCTCGGCGTATCGCTTCCGCATCAGCACATCAGCTGGTTCGCCACGAAAGTGGATGCCACCCCCGTCCCCGAGTCCCTGGTCGTTGCGCCGGTGAAAGGAAAGAAAGTCGACAATGCAAAACTCAATGAAACGGTCCGCGGCAGCCTTAAGGATTGGGGGAAGACCGGTCAGCAGTACCTCGAAGCCATCCTGCTTTAGCGAACCATGGCCGCTGCGCCTCATCCGGCCAATTCCGAGGCTGCACGGCCGGCGCCCGGCACCCGGGAGCCGATGGTAAGCGCGCACGGCCTCTCCGGTCGCTCAGTGCAGGTCCAGCACCCACATTGTTCGCCCGGGGATTTCGGCGGGACGGGTCAGCGGGTGGTGTTCTCCCGTCACCACATCGACCCCTTCCGAAAAACGCGCCGTCCGCTCGGCATAGTGACTGAAATCGATGGTCACCGGCCTGTTACCCGTGTTCATGGCGCAGAGCACGGTCTGCCGGTCATCGTACCGGAAATAGACATATAGCGTTCTTTGCGGAATGAATTGCATCATTTTTCCCGAGCGCAACGCGGAGGAGTGCAGCCGGAACTGTCCCAGGGTCCTGACCAGCCGTTGTATCGCTGCCTCGCTATCCGAAAGCCCCTCGCCCGTGAAGGCATTCTTTTTGTCGCCGGGCCAGCCGCCGGGAAAATCGAGCCGGACCCAGCCGTCAGGGTTGTCGACACCTTTCATCAGCACTTCGGTACCATAATACAATTGAGGGATGCCACGCTCGGTCAGCAGCCACTCGAGACCCATCTTTTGCGCGGCCAGGTCTTCATTGTTCTGCGAGAACCACCGTGTCATGTCATGGTTGTCGAGCAGGATTACATTGCGCGCCGGGTCCTGGTAAAGAAAGTCGTTGCTGAGGGTGTTGTAAAGACCGCCTATTCCATCGTCCCACCGGCCGATGGTATCCCTGACGGCCGGCTGAATACCGGAGAACAAGAGGGGAAAATCGACGGCGCCCATGAGGTTGCTTTTGAACGGGATGTTGAGGTTGTTGCGAACGAAGAACGCTTCGTTGGCAGCGCCGTGTACCCAGGTTTCGCCGAACATGGTGATATGCGGATATTCTGCGATCAACGCGGAATTGCACTTGTTCATGAACGGCAGACTGCAATAGATGTAAGTATCGATCCGCCAGCCGTCGATGCCGAAGGTCTCCACCGTCCAGATGGCGTGTTCGATCAGGAATTCGGCGAGATCGGGATTATCCTGGTTGAGATCCGGCATCTCGCGCGTGAACCAGCCGTCGCTCATCCTTTTCCTGTCGGTTTCGCTCGCGTGCGGGTCGAACAAGGGCTGGTCCCGGAAGTTGGACTGCGTGTAATGCGGCCATTGATGGAGCCAGGACTTCTCGGGCAGGTCCTGGACGAACCAGTTATAGAGGCCGACATGGTTATAGACGGCGTCCTGGATCAACTTCATGCCCCTTCGGTGGAGCGAGTCCGAGAGACGTTTGTAAAGAGCGGCGCCGCCAAGCCGCGGCTCGATGCTGTAGTGGTCGGTAAAGGCGTAGCCGTGCTCGGTGCGGTTCGGCATATCATTCTCGATGACCGGTGTCATCCAGAGGGCAGTAACGCCGAGCGACTGAAGGTAGTCGAGGTGGTCGAGGACGCCCTGCAGATCGCCGCCGTGCCGTAAGAAAATGGAGTCGCGGTTAAGCGACTGGTCGCGCATGCCGGCGATGCGGTCGTTCGACGGGTCTCCGTTACTGAACCGATCGGGCATCAACAGATAGATAAAGTCTTTCGAGGTAACACCTTGCGCATATTCGGTGCCGTTACCGGGACGGCGGGCGTACAACGGAAATTCGACCGTCCGGTCGTTTTGAAGGAGGATCTTCACCGTGCCGGGCCGGGCGTCCGGCCCGATCCGGATGTGGAGAAAAAGATAATGCGGGTTTTCTACACGATGCCAGTCCACCAGGCTCACGCCCGGATAGCGGACGGCGACCGATTTCGCCTCCCCTACCCCTTCGCCGCGGATCATGACCTCGATGGTGCTGTGTTTCATGCCCACCCACCAGTTGGTCGGGTATACTTTTGTCGGAAGTTGCGCGGCGGCCCCCAGGCAGAGCCAGCAGGCGGCGAAGAATACGGAAAGTTTTTGCATGATCATGAATTTGAAGAAGCCACCTGCTCCGCGTAGAATCCGGCTTTCTCCTGCTGCATCCGGATAGCCCCGCCGTCATAGACGAACAGCACGGAAATAGCCGCGGCGATGAGACAGAAGCCGGCCAGGACGATCGAATAGATGGGCTGGTTGCCGTAGATATGATCGACGATCCAACCCCCGAGAAGACCGTTCACAATCTGCGGAAGTGTGATAAAGAAATTGAAGATACCCATGTAAATGCCCATCTTGCCCGCCGGGATACAACCGCTCAGGATGACATAAGGCATGGCCAGGATGCTGGCCCAGGCCAGGCCCACGCCGATCATCGAACCATAAAGCCCCCACTGCCCGTGAACGAAAAAGACCGAGATCAGACCGAGGCCGCCCGCGAACAGCGAAATGGCATGCGTCATCTTGCGGCCCAGCCGCCGTGCCATCGGCGTCAGGCACAATGCATAAACGGCCCCGACGCCATTATAGATGCCGAAAGCGTTGCCGACGATATTACCCGCATCGTTACCTGCCCTGGTATGTTGATAGCCCTCGGCCAGGCCGAAGACGTGGGTCGCCACGGCCGGGACGGCGAATACCCACATGCTGAACATCGCAAACCAGCTGAAGAACTGCACCAGGCCCAACTGGCGCATGGTCCGGGGCATTTTGCGGAAATCGCTGACAATCTGCCCGAGACCGCCGCTCGCCTGTTTTTCATCCGCATGTCCGTGATACCGCTGGTATTCCCCGGGCGGATACTCTTTCGAGAACACGACGGTCACCAGGATGGCGATGACGAAAATGGTGGAACCGATGTAATAAGAGTATTTGATATTGTCCGCGACCCCGTTCAGCCCGGATACCTGGCTGAAACCCAACCAGGCGAGGATGCTGGCCATATATGAGCCCGCCACCGCCCCGACGCCGATGAGAAAGGCCTGGATCGCAAATCCTTTGGCGCGCTGGCTGTCCGGCAGGTTGTCTGCTACCAGCGCGCGGAAGGGCTCCATCGCCACGTTGAAGGAGGCGTCCATGACCATGACGAAACCGGCTCCTATCCAAAGGGCAGGTATGATTCCCGCCATGCTGCCGGAATTGGGCAGCAGGATCAGCGCCAGCGCCGACAGGAGTGCGCCGGTCAGGAAATAGGGTTTCCTCCGGCCGAGCCGGTTCCAGGTGCGGTCACTGTAATGGCCGATAAGCGGCTGCACGATCATGCCCATGATGGGCGCTACCAGCCAAAAGGCGGGCAATTGGTCGACGTCCGCCCCGAAAGACTGCAGGATGCGGCTCGTATTGGCATTCTGCAGGGCGAACCCGCACTGGATGCCCAGAAAGCCAAAGCTCATGGAAAAGATCTGCCGGTTGGTCAGCAGGGGTTTTGGGACGCCCTTCTTTCCGGCGACATCCGGTGACGGTACATTGGCCATATTGCAATCGTTTTATATCACGAAGCCATTGGGCAGCACGGCCCCTTTCTTGATCACGACCACGCCTTCCTTGACCGTATACAGGGAATGGTCGGAATTCTCGAGATGGTGACCGCCGTTGATACGCACATCATCGCCGATGCGGCAGTTTTTGTCCACAATGGCGTTGCGGATGTAACAGCGGTGCCCGATGCCTACCGTGGGAAGACCGTGCGACCTGGCCAGATCGATCTCTTCGATCGTTTCATAGTAGTCCACGCCCATGAGGTAGCTGCTGACGATGGTCGTCCCGGTGCCGATGCGGGTACGGATGCCGATGATGCTGTTCTCGATACGCGAGGCGTTGATGATACAGCCTTCGGCAATGATGGTCTTTTCCAGCGTGGTCCCGCTGATCTTTGCGGGCGGAAGCATGCGGGCCCGGGTATAGATCGCCTTTTCGTTGTCGAAGAGGTTAAAATCGGGGATATCCTTGGTCAGCCCCAGGTTGGCCTCGAAAAAGGAAGGGATGTTCCCGATGTCAGTCCAATAGCCTTCATATTGGTAGCTGACGACCTTGTATTTCTCCAGTGACTGCGGGATGATCTCCTTGCCGAAGTCCGTCGATTCGGCGAACTCGTTTTGCAGCAGATCGGACAACAGCTGGCGGTTGAAGATATAGATACCCATCGACGCAAGGTAGAGCCTTCCCTGCGCCCGCATGGCGTCGCCTGTGTCGCTCACCCAGGGCGGCAGCATTTCTTTTTTGGGTTTTTCCGTGAACGAGGTGATGAAACCGCTGTCGTCCATTTTCATGATGCCGAAATCCGAGGCCTCCCTGTCGTTCACCGGGATCGTAGCGATGGAAATGTCCGCCCCCATCTTTTTATGGTGGTCCAGCATTTCCATGAAATCCATCTGGTAGAGCTGGTCTCCCGACAGGATCAGGACATAATCGCTGTCGAAGGGGCCCAGGTGGCGAAGACATTGCCGCACGGCGTCCGCGGTGCCCTGGTACCAGGTGGGGTTATCCGGCGTCTGCTCTGCGGCGAGGATGTCGACGAAGGCCGAGCTGAACGCGCTGAAATGATAGGTGTTCTTGATATGGCGGTTCAGCGATGCGGAATTGAACTGCGTCAGGACGAACATGCGCGAGATCCCCGAGTTCAGACAGTTGGATATAGGTATGTCCACCAGCCGGTATTTCCCTGCGATCGGCACGGCGGGTTTCGAGCGGCTGGCGGTGAGAGGATACAATCGGGTTCCGGCTCCTCCTCCCAATATCACGGACAAAATTTCTTTTGACATATACAAACTTTTAAAGTAAAGGGTTATCGCATGCTTTCATACAGGGCAATATACGTCCGGACGCTCGATTCCCAGCTGAAATCCAACTGCATCATCCGCCGCCGGATATCCCTCAGCATGGCCGGCTGTTGAAAGAGTTCCACAGATCGCCATATTGCATGGGTCATATCCTGCACCGAGGGGTGGAAGAAGCGGATGCCGTATCCGTCCCTGTCGCCATAGTCGACGACCGTGTCGTGCAATCCGCCCGTATTCCGGACAACGGGGACCGTTCCATAACGCAGCGCATACAATTGGTTCAGCCCGCAAGGTTCAACCCTGGAGGGCATCAGCACAAAATCCGCGCCCGCATAGAGCAGGTGACTCAGTCCCTCATCGTATCCAATGTACGTATTGTAGTCGCCCCTGGACAGGTCCCTGATCTGCTGCAAGCGCCCCTCGATCTCGGAAACACCGCTGCCCAGGATGAAAAAATCCATTTTTCGCCCGATATAATAAAAGGAGTCTTCGATCGCCTGGGGCAACAGATCGGCGCCTTTGTCCGCGACCAGCCTGCCGATAAAGGTGATCAGCGGTTTTTTCGGGTCGAGGTTGTACCGCCCGCACAATTCGGCTTTGTTCCGCCGCTTGCCTTCTTCCACCGTATCCTCGTCATAGTGATCCTGGATATACTTGTCCGAGGCCGGGTTCCAGACTACCGGGTCGATGCCGTTCAGGATCCCGACACATTTCCCCTTCTCGTACTCGAGCAGCGCCTCGAGACCGGCCGCAGAATGCCGCATCTCCTCGAGGTAGGTCGGACTTACCGTGGTCACTTTCCAGGCACAGCGGATGCCGCAGGCGAGGGGATTGAGCGCGCCCGCCCATTCGAGCAGTCCGCGTTTCCACAGGTCCCAGTCCGGCAGATAGACCGTCTTATCCATACCCGTCTGGCCCTGGTATTGCGCATTGTGGATAGTCAGGACCGTTGCCACCGTCTGCAGATGCTGATAGGCATAGCAGTATTTGACCATGAACGGGATGAGGGCGGTATGGTGATCGTGGACGTGGATGACGTCCGGCAGATGCGCCCATGCCGCTATCCAATCGACGACGGCGATCTGGAAGGACGTGAAACGCTCGGTGTCGTCCGTATATCCGTAGATCTTTTCCCGATCGAGGAGACCGTAGATATCCACGAGGTAGAGATCGAAACCCAGTTTGTTCGTGTTTTCCTTGATGACCGTGTAATTGAACCAGTGGTTATGCAGGTGCGCATAGCCTTTATGTACCACTTCCCATTCATTCTCCCGTAGGAACTTCGTCCGGTACATCGGCATGACCACCTTAGCTACGTGTCCCAGGTCCCGCTGGTACTTCGGCAACGCCCCGACCACGTCGCCGAGACCGCCGGCTTTAGCCACGGGATAACACTCTGCCGAAACGTGGATAATTTCCATTAACGTTCAATTTAGCAAGGTTTTCGATTAAACCGTCGAACGAAGATGAAAAAATTTTTCGCTTCGTAAAAACTTGGTATTTTGGAGTTTTATTCCCATTAACCGACTAACAGCGTCGCGACATGAACAATTCAAAACAACCAACTAACACCGGAGCACTGTTTACTTTAGTCCTCGTCTTTTTCTTCTGGGGATTCATAGCAGCTTCACAAAGCATATTCATTCCGTTCTGCAAACATAATTTCAGCCTGACCCAGTTCGAATCGCAGCTCCTTGGTTCAGCCTTCTACGGCGCGTATTTTATCGGTTCGCTCGCCTTATACCTCATATCGAGTTTGCTCAAGTACGATATTCTGAACCGGGTAGGCTATAAAAAAGGGATCATTTACGGTATCTGGATCTCGGTAGCGGGTGCGTTATTGATCATTCCTTTCGCCAATGCGCACTCTTTTGCAGGGTTGCTTGCCGCGTATTTCGTGATTGCCCTTGGTTTTTCGCTTCAGCAAACGGCTGCCCAACCTTTCGCTATCATGCTGGGGGATCCTTCCACTGGTAGTCACCGGCTGAACCTGGCCGGCGGGATCAACTCGCTTGGAACGACACTCGGACCGATCATCTTCAGCTTCTTTTTGTTTGGTTCGGTGACTGGTAAGGCAAATGAGGCGACGGTTACGAATATCAACAATCTCTTCCTCATCGTGGCCTGTGTTTTTGCCGCCGTGGCGCTCTTTTTCACATTCTCCGGCTTGCCTGCGGGTAAGGATGACGACCGGTTCGAAGGCTCCTTCAAGGCATCAAGATCATTGGTCCTGATGACCCTGCTGATCGGCGTGATTATCGTGGTTGGCCAGCTGACGACGATCGAAAAGTTGCCGCTGCTCATCGTGACGCTGATAGTGGTAGTGGGTATTCTGTTCCTGTCAAACGGCAGTGCGATCAGCAATGCCACGGGCTGGGGGGCAATGCGTTATCCGCAGCTGATCTACGGCATGCTCGGTATTTTTCTGTATGTGGGAGTGGAGGTTACGATCGATAACAATTTCGGCGCCCTCCTGCGCGAGCCGGGATATCTCACGGTATCCGGGCTGGACGAAAGCAAGATCTCCAAATATGTGAGCCTGTATTGGGCGAGCCTGATGATCGGTCGCTGGACCGGCGCCATCGGCGTCTTCAACCTGTCCGAGACGGGAAAACGAATTGCGACGATCGTGGTTCCCTTCGTTGCGTTTGCAGTTGCACTCAGCGTCAACTATCTGTATAGCGGCGATGTCAGTGATCTCTATCCTTATGCCGCGTTTGTCGGAATAGCGGTAGCGGCCTTCTTCTTCGGACAACAGAAGCCCGTCAAGACGTTGCTGACCCTTGCCTGTCTCGCAGGCCTATTCATCCTCGCGGGGGTATTGAGCAGGGGTATTTTCTCGGTCTATTGCATCATGGCGGCGGGTCTTTGCAACTCGATCATGTGGCCCTGTATTTTCTCGCTCGGAATCGCCGGCCTCGGAAAATTCACCAGCCAGGGATCGGCCTTTCTGATCATGATGATCCTTGGTGGTGCGGTGATCCCGCCGTTCCAGGGCGCTGTCGGCGATCTATTGGGAGCAAAGACCGGCATGCACTATAGCTATTTGGTCGCCGTAGGTTGCTATGTACTGCTCGCCTGGCTGGCGCTCCGGCTGAAGAACACGCTCAAAGCACAGGGTTTGAACTTCGACGAACAGATCGGCGGTGGACACTAATAACGTATATTTGCAACCCAAAAGCCGCTCTGTGGCGGCCGGAAAACGACACTTTTCATGGCAAAAGCCAGCTCTCTTTCGTATGAACCCTTGGCTATCGGCATCGATATCGGCGGTACCGGCACCAAATTCGGTATCGTCGACCGCAACGGCAATGTCCTTTTTTCCAGCGAGATCTCTACGCGCGGTCACAGCCAGGTAGAAGATTTTATCGAAGAATTGCATCGTCACCTATCCGTCCTCATCGAGAAAGCCGGTGGCATCGGAAGGATGAGGGGCATCGGCGTCGGCGCTCCGAACGGCAATTACTATAGCGGTACCGTCGAATACGCGCCCAACCTGCCCTGGAGAGGCATCATCCCGCTGGCCCAGCTGATACAGAATAAATTCCAGCTCCCCGCCGTACTGACCAATGACGCCAATGCGGCCGCCATCGGCGAACAGATGTACGGCGCTGCAAAGGGCATGAAGGATTTCATCATGATCACGCTCGGAACCGGGGTCGGCAGCGGCATCGTCGCCAACGGCCGGCTCATCTATGGGCACGACGGTTTTGCCGGCGAACTGGGTCATACGATCATCATCCCGAACGGTCGTTATCACGAAGGCACGGGAAAGAAAGGCTCTCTCGAAAGCTACGCCTCCGCGACCGGGGTCAAGCTGACTGCGATCGAAATGCTCGAGCACAGCAAAGAACCGAGCCTGCTGCGCAAACTGCCGAAAGACAAACTGGATTCGAGACAGGTCTATGATGCGGCGATCCAGGGCGACAAGCTGGCGAAAGATATTTTCGACTTTACCGGTTCGGTCCTGGGTCTGGCGCTTGCCAATTTCGTCATGTTCTCTAGCCCCGAGGCCATCATTCTATTCGGCGGACTGACGAAGGCGGGCGATCTGATCCTGAAGCCTACGCGGGAAAATATGGAAAGCAATCTCATCCAGGTCTTTCAGAACAAAGTGAAGATACTCGTCAGCCACCTGAAGGAATCCGACGCGGCCATCCTGGGCGCCAGCGCGCTGGTTTGGGATATGAAGGCGTGACCGGCGCTCCTCACCACCGGGTAGTATCGAGGCGCTAATGCCCGGATTGGATCACGAACACCGCAGGAACGGGCCTTTGCCCTTCTTTATCCGAAGGCCGGATGGTCTCCTTGCCATTGACCAGCAGACAGCTGCTGCCGCCCCCGTCCAGGTTAAGCGCCTCATAGCAACCCAGCGAAAGCAGGATCTGCGCTTCCTGTTGGAGCGTAGCACCCGCGGCCAGCCCAGGCGTCCGCCCCTGGATCGCGAGTACGATCAGGCGTCCGTCGCGCGTATAGCCCATCGCCGTCCGGGGAGCATACTCGCCGTCGCGCCGGCTATCTGGGAACAGCTGTTCCTCGCGGTCGGTGATACGGATCTTTCCGTCATAGATCAGGACCGGACCACCGCCTACGGCCGTTCGCATCTTCCACCATTTCCATCCGATGTCGTTCAGCTCATAGATCGATGGTACCGTATCGGCGCCTTTGGCCACTACCGGCATGTCCTCGAAGGCATAGGGCCAGCGGCGCGAGCTGTCGGTAAAAGTCCAGGCAACATCCGCCCGCCGTTTGCGGTCGATGCCGATCGCGGCCCTGGTGGGATAGTAAAACAAGGCAGAGTCCCTGCCGGTTCCGCGCAGCGAGGTGACATTGTAAGCCACCAGACGACCGCCTTCGACGACGAGACTGAGGTTTTGATTGGTTGCAAAGGAAAAATAGGTACAGTTCACCACCACATAGGGGGACTGTTCGAGCTGGTAGTACTGGTCCGGTGTAAACCGCTTACCCTGACCGGTGGCCGCGGTAAACCGGAGCCGCTTGTCTTTCAGCCGCGCCGAGACGTAATAGGCGACAAAAGGAAGACCGTCGAGACTGTCCGCCGACCGGTAAAGATGCAGCGAGGACGGCAGCGGTCCGTACGCCGAGTCCACCTTTGTCCAATGCAATTGCGCGAGACCGTAACAGGCAGGCAGTAGTTGAAAAAAGCAAAGTACGAGGGTTCTTCGCATCGCGACTGCGGGTTTAAACTTGCTTTTCCCGCAGCCATTCTGCCCGGCCATAGCCGGCGATGACATGTCGTTCCGAATGATAGGAGGAACGCACAAGCGGACCACTTTCGACATAGTCCAATCCGAGCCCATAGCCGATCTCCCGGAGCTCGGCAAATTCATCGGGATGGACGAACCGGACGACCGGCAAATGCTTTTTTGTAGGCTGCAGGTATTGGCCCAGAGTGATCACGTCGACCCCGCTGTCGCGGAGATCGGTCATGGTCTGCACGACTTCCTCTTTTCTTTCTCCCAACCCCAGCATGATGCCGCTCTTCGTCCGCATGCCGCCTGCCTTCAGGAGTTTCAGAGTCTCCATACTCCTCCAGTATTTGGCCTGGATGCGGACCTGCCGCGTGAGCCGCTCGACGGTTTCGATGTTGTGCGACACGACTTCCGGGGCCGCCTCGATGATGCGGGCGATCGGCTCTTTTTCCGCCTTGAAGTCGGGTATCAGCGTTTCCAGGGTGGTATCGGGATTGAGCGTCTTCACGGCGCGGATCGTATTTTGCCAGATGATGCTGCCGCCGTCTTTCAATTCGTCGCGGTCCACGGACGTGATCACCGCATGTTTGACCTTCATGAGGTGGATCGCTTCGGCTACGCGTTGCGGCTCATCCCAATCCACGGGTTCGGGACGCCCGGTCGCCACGGCGCAGAATCCGCAACTGCGCGTGCAAACGTTGCCGAGGATCATGAAGGTAGCGGTCCCTTCGCCCCAGCATTCGCCCATGTTCGGGCAATTGCCGCTTTCGCAGATGGTGTGCAGTTTGTGCGTGTCCACCAGGCCGCGGACGTGTTTATAATTCTCGCCGATCGGCAACTTGACGCGTAACCAATTGGGTTTCTGAGTTCTATGCGGTTCAGGCGCAGCGCAAGGCGTCGACGTTCCAGGTGATTCCATTGAACAAAAGTAAGTCATTTTCGACTCCCGAACAGGATGCTCACATAGGCATTGAAGAAGAAGGAGTGTTGCTGGACCGTGTATACGAGCGGAATCTTGCTGAAATAGTATTCTTCGGTCAGGCCGCATTCGATGGCCGTGATGGTTTGGTTCAGCCGGCCGTAATCGAAACGCAACGCCTGTTTGGCATTGACCGCCGGTTTGATGCTCAACTGGTCCCAGCCCACGGTGAACCCGGAAGCGCCGGTAATGTAATCGCCTTGCGTCGTATCCACGGCCATTTGCGCGAATGTCTTCCGTGCGGTAGCGCCTGTGATCTGGTTTTGGATATCCAGCAGATAGGGTTTCAGCAAGCCGACGGTCACACCCCCCGCATAAAGATAGGTCACGTTAACGCCGTTCTTATTGCCCTTGCCGCCGATGAGATGCTGCTGGCCGATCGCCATCTTGAATTCGTAGAGGTTATTCAGTTTATAGGGAACCACGGAGGAAAAATTGATACCGTCCGAAGTCGCGGAAATGTGGTGTTCTTTCGGATCGTGTTTCTCGTTCAGCTCGAATTCGTACAGAAGGGTGCGCGAAGGTGTTTTGAATTTTCCTTTTTCGAACGAAATGCCATACCCGTCCGTCGCGAGCCGGATACCGAAGATGCTGTGCTTGTTAAAGATCAGATCGCCTTCTTCTTCCATCCGGAGCATGTTGTTCATCCGCTGGCGCCGCGCATTCTGCTTGTTCATCTTAGACATCATATTGGCGCTGTCCGCGCTGCCTTGCGCAAAGAGTTGCAGTACCAGGGCGGAGGCGAGAGCGGTGAGGAAAAGTCTGGTCATGATTTGATTTAACTGGCGTAAATTTAGGCAAAATTTTATTGCACAATGACGTCCACAGTTATTTACGAAGGGGATTTGCGAACGGTTGCCCGGCACCTGCAGTCCGGTACGGAAATAGAGACCGACGCGCCCACCGACAACCAGGGCAAAGGGGAACGCTTCTCCCCCACCGACCTGGTCGCCACCGCCCTTGGAGCCTGCATGGCTACGACCATGGGAATCAAGTCAAGGGATATGCAGGTAGATCTGCAGGGTATGAAGCTTTCCATCCAAAAGATCATGAAGCCCGATCCGAGACGGATCGCAGGTGTCCATATTACGTTCGATTTCCCCGGAAACCTGAAGGTGGACGAAAAGCAGAAGGCCATTTTGGAGCGGACCGCGCACACCTGTCCGGTCATGTATAGCATACATCCCGACATGGAAGTGAAAGTCGAGTTCAATTGGAACACCGCGGTGGCTGCCCCGGCTCATTGACCCAGTAGGGCGCGCCCGATCGCGCAATCCAGGCAGCGGCGCGTGTCGCAATACTCCTTTTTTAATTGTAACAGGCTCTGCGACTCACCTGCATTCTCCGCGGCGACCCCCAGTTGCCGCCACCGGGACAGCGGGGCATTGTGTTCCGGCCGCATTTCGCGAAGCCAGCGGAGCGCTTTGGCGCGGCAGCCCGGTTCATCCCGCAGCCAGCCATAGGCGAACAACAAAGGGATAAAGGCATTGATGAGCAGGCCGTTCCGCATGCCGGCTCCCAGTCCTTCCGGACCTTTCAGTTCGTGGAGCAGCGCGCGGAGCGAGGCTGTTTCGCGCAGCAGGGCAAACCACCGCGGGCCGACGAGGCCGGCCAACTGCACCAGACGCGACGAAGGAAAATGTCCCGGCCGCATGCGAAAGAAGGACAGCGGTGCAGAACAGGGCGTCAACCCGTGTTTGGCCCTGAGGAACCGGTACTCGCGCTGAAGGGCATCCGAAGCCACGCGGCGGCCATCTAACAGGCCCGCCTGTCCCAGGAGCAACGCTTCCATCGACGAACGCTGCAGGCGGTAACGGGTCAACAGGCGGAGCGGCAGGCTCCGCGCGATCGCTTCGAAAGCCGTCGCGTTAACGGGCTGTCCCATGCTTCGGGCCATCCATACCCAGGTCGCTTCCTCCCAATCCTGGTGGGTCTGTTCCAAATATGCGCCGATGCGCGCCGTTCGTTGCTGAAGACGTTCGAGCAGGAGTTCTTGCATCCAGGGTTTGCGGACCGCCGCAGCCACCTGTTTCAGCTGCCGTTCGCAGGGGACAAAGACGGGGTGTCGCATCCACCGTTCAAGGCGGTCAAGCAGCAGCTTGGGCACGCGATGCTGCAACACCAGGAGGGGAATGCCGGCAGGTCCTGCAGCGCCACCGTCCGTTCGGGGCCAGTCGTTTTCCCACACGACGTGAAGGATAGTATCCTGGTAATGCGGATCCGCGTCGTGCGCGTGCCTGTTCCAGTCGGAGGTCCGCAGGTGCAATTCGACGGAAGCCTCCGCGAGACAATCGCCGATGCGGATGCGTGCATGCCGGAAGTCCGGGCCCTGATTGCTGTTACTACGACCCGGCGACAGGATCCCGAGCGCCTGGCCCGACTCGGTAGTCAGCCGCGCGTGATTGAAGTATCTGAACTGCCAGATGAATTGCAACAATTCCTCGCGCATACGCCCTCCTCTTCGGCGGCAATTTACTCATCTTCCTGCGATGGCGCCGGTTTTTCCCGGTGGCAGCGCGCCCCAGGCACGCAGCGCCTGCACGACCCTGCTGACAGGAAGGCCCATCACGTTGTAGAAATCGCCCTCGATGCGCGCGATGCCGACTACGCCGATCCATTCCTGGATCGCATAGGCGCCGGCTTTGTCGTATGGTTTGTACCGGTCGACATAGCCTTCGATGTCCGCCCGGCTCAAAGGATGGAACCAGACCTTGGTGATATCTGCGAAAGCCGTTTCTTCACCAGCCCTCAGCAGCGACACGCCGGTGATCACGTCGTGCCGGCGGCCGGCAAGACGGGAAAGGATATCGATGGCATCCTCCCGGCCGCTCGGTTTACCGATGATCTCGTCCTCCAGCACGACGACCGTATCCGCCGCGAGGATGATCCGGTCCTGCCCGGCGATCTCCCGGGCGACTGCCATCGCTTTGTTCCGGGCAATATGAATAGGTACCTCCGCAACCCCCAGTTCCGGCGGCCAGGTCTCCGGCGTTTCACGGACGATGATCTCGAAATCCACTTCCGCCCATTGCAGCAATTGTTTGCGCCTGGGCGAGCCGGAGGCCAGCACGATGCTCGACATACGTTATACCGATTTTAAGAGGATCATGGAAAGAATGCCGGCCAGCATCACCCATTTGATGACATTGCTCAGGAGCCGGTAGTCGGTTTTGGCCTGCGCGCGGTACAGTTTCCGCAGGACCCACAGCAGCGGAAGATCGATCAGTATCAAGCCATAGGCGATCAGCGGCCATTTGGCGCTCTGCAGCACGTAGAACTCGAGGATGACCAGCGCGCCGATCAGCACGAAGATCCAGGTGGCGGCAAAAACCTTGGCGACGTTCACGCCCCAAACGACCGGCATGGTCCGGCAGCCGTATTTCACGTCTCCTTCCATATCCTCGAGATCCTTCACCACTTCCCTCACGAGCGAAATGATGAACGCGAAACCCGCATAGACGATCGTGAACTTGAAGAGCCGGATGGTGTAAGCATGATAAACGGCGTCCCCCCGGACGCGGATATCCGCCACGTACAGCACGAGGATGACCCAGGCCGTGAGCAGCGAGATGATGACATTGCCGATCAGCAGTTTGCGCTTGAAGGTCGTACTGTACACCCACAACAGGATGACGCATCCCAGATTAGCAAGCGCCACGAGCGGGTTTCGAAGCGCCCAGCTGACATAGACGCTGAGCAGGATCCCTACGCCCGAGAGCAGCCAGTGCCAGAGTATGGTGGAGCGGCGGCGAATGATCTTATCGACTACCAGCCGGTTGGGCTTGTTCACACGGTCGATGTTCAGATCGAAATAATCGTTGATGATATAGCCTGCCGCGGCTATCAGCACCGATGCGGCGGAGAGAAGATAGAACAGCGCCGGGACCAGCTTGTGATAGCCGGGATGCATGTCATTGAAGCAAGGCAGCAGGATCAGGTAATAGAATAACAACTGGGTGAGGAAGATGAATACCAGGTTCGGCCATCTGATCAGTCTGAAAAAAGCTCTTAATAGTGCAACCATACCAATTCAAATTATACCGAGCCGAGAGATTGATTCAGCTCCCAATGCCCATTCAGTTTCAAGACCTTTTCGATAACGTCGCGTACGCAACCTTGTCCGCCCCCATACGAGGAGATGTAGCTGGCGATATGTCTTATTTCCGGCGCCGCATCCGAGGGGGCGCAGCCCAACCCCACGAATTGCATGGCGCCATAATCCGGGATATCGTCGCCCATGTAAAGCATATCCCTTTCGTCGAGCCGGTTGTCGGCCGCGAACCTCCGCAGGATATCCACCTTGTCATGAACGTTCAGAAAAATATCCCGGATGCCGAGGTATTGCAGCCGAAGGCGAACCCCTTCAGAACCGGCGCCCGAGATAACGACCACCCGGTAACCCTTTTTCAGCGCCAGCTGCAATGAATACCCATCGCGCGTGCTCATGCGGCGTACCTGCTCGCCGGTGTCGAATACCTGAACGCTGCCGTCGGTCATGACCCCGTCCACGTCGAATACAAAAGTCCGGATCGATTTGAATTTTTCCAATACGCTCATAGTGGGATTACTATTTGCCGGGCCGTCTGCGACGGCCCGGGGCGAGCAAAAATACCTCAAATGCCCGTTTGGCGGGGAGGAATTTCGGGCGACCGGTAATACGCTTCTATTAAAGTGGTAAATAAGCCGTACAACCTGCCCGTATCTTTATAGCCGGCCAGTGCTTCCTCGTGTTTGCGGATCGTGACCGCATCCCCGCGCAGCGCGGGACCCGTCTGCACCTGTTGCGGAGGATAGTGTTCGACCCGGCCGGCGGTCTCCCGGATCAGCGGGAACAACAGGTTGAAATCGACCTGTTCGCGGGTGCAGAAATCGGAAGCGAGGGTATACAGGTGGTTGGTAAAATTATTGACCAGGACGGCGGCCACGTGCAGTTTCAGCCTTTCGGCGTCATCGGCCCGCACTACCTGCGGAGAGAGGGTTTCGGCGAACTCCCGGATAATGGGGAGGTCCTCCGGGCGGACGGCGTCGATCAGCAGCGGGAATAGCGTTGGGAGGGCGATGCCCGTGCGGAACGATTGCAGCGGGTAAAGGACCCCGGGTCGATCGGTGACAGCGGCCAGCGTGCCGGCGGACAGGGCGCCGGCGGTATGCAGGACCAGTCTTCCCGGCAGCGACAATTTCCCGGGCAGGTCCCGGATCGCGCTGTCCGTCAGCGCCGCGATGTACAGATCCGCCGTCGGGTCGACCGTCTCCCACCCGGTCGCATGACCGGCCCGCCATTCGTCCGCGAGCCGCATCACCGCCTCTCGATTCCTGCCGGCCACCTGTGTTACCGGGTGACCGGCCGCCACGATGCGCCGGCCCAGGGCGGTGGCGACATTTCCGGAACCCAGTATGACTACCTTCATAGTTTTCGTTTAGCTGTTCTTCCCCTCGATCATCGGCACGAACGAGAAATTGTCGAATACTTCCTGTGTGGCGCTGCCGTCTTCCTGCTTGGTCAGTCGCAGCATGCGTTGCACCTGTCCTTCTCCTACCGGTATGACCATCCGGCCGCCCGGCTTCAGCTGCCCGACCAATTTGGGCGGAATGAAGGGCGCCGCTGCCGTGACGATCACCTTATCGAACGGCGCATAGGTCGGAAGGCCTTCGTAGCCGTCGCCGTAAAAGAATTTCAGCGCGGGATATTTCCGGAGATAGGCAAACTGCCTGTTGTTGTCGAACAACTTTTTTTGCCGCTCGATCGTGAACACCTGCGCGCCCATTTCCGCGATTACGCAGGCCTGGTAGGCGCTGCCCGTGCCGATCTCGAGCACCTTGTCGAACGGTTTCACTTCGAGCAGCTGGGTCTGGTAGGCTACCGTGTACGGCTGCGAGATGGTCTGGCCTTCCCCGATAGGGAACGCCCGGTCTTCATAGGCGATCTTGTCAAAAGCGGAATCCATGAAGAAATGCCGGGGGATATGGAGGATCGCATCCAGCACGCGTTCGTCCGTAATACCCTTCTCGCGGATGACGTGTACCAGCTGTCTTCGCAACCCTTTGTGCCGGTAACTATCTTCGAATGTTCTCATAAACGTGTGCAATTTAATACCTATATTCGATCCACCTAATTCACCAGCAAAATGAAATTTAAGACCGGTAGCCAACTGGCGTTCATGATGTTCGTCGAATACTTTATCTGGGGAGCCTGGTACGTGACGATGACCTCCTATATGCCCGCCAATCTGCACTCTACCGGCCTGCAGATAGGTGCCGCTTATAGCGCGCTCGCCATTGCCACTATGATCTCCCCCTTCTTCGTTGGCCTGGTTGCGGATCGCTACTTCCCGGCTCAGGTGATCATGAGTGTTCTCCACCTGCTGGGCGGTTTGTTGCTTTTCCTGGTACCGATGATCCGGGATAACGGCGTCTTTTACTGGGCGATCCTGCTCTATTCGCTGCTCTACATGCCGACCATAGCGCT
>DASZYU010000352.1:0-5094 GCA_035545215.1 Puia sp. | reverse complement strand
GAAGGTTGCGTACGTGTTCCGCACCCGTTTGCCGGTCGCCGCCAGGTATTGCTACCCGCGCTGCCCCACGACTTGCATGTATTAAGCCTGCCGCTAGCGTTCATCCTGAGCCAGGATCAAACTCTCCATTGTAAATGATGTTTGATACTGACTATCGAATTTCTCTCGAAATTTGACGTCATATTATCGATTTCTTTCGCTAATATAACCTTACCATAAATACTAAGATTTATGCGCTGTTGCTTCCATTCTTTCAAAGATCTTTCGGTTTCTTCCTTTCGGACCGCCATTCTTTCGAATGGGATGCAAAGGTAAAAGCCTTTATAAATTCATTCCAAATTTTTCTCGTATTTTCCGAAGCTTTTTGGGCATCGGCCGCTACCAGAAATTTTTCGAAGAACTATCCATTTTTGAAGTGGGTTGCAAAGGTAGTGCTCTTTGCTAATTCAACCAAATTTTTCTTTCGAATCTTTCCGCCTTTCCTCACCGGTTGAACACCCCAACTTTCGAAGAACTATCGCTTCAAAATATCCCGCGGTTTTTAAGCCGGCGGCCATCAAAAAAATTTTCGAAGCGGACGGCAAAGATACGACGAGTATATTTACCATCAAAGTTTTTCTCCAAAGAACTTTCCGCTTGTTTTCGCCTGTTGTCGCGTGCGTTTCAAAACGGGTGGCAAAGATAAGTCGTTGCAGGTCGCCGCCAAATAAATTTTGCTCAATTTTATTAACATTTGGCTGAAAGCCGCTGTCAGCCTATGTTTCACGCGAATAAAAAAATCAACTCCCCGCCCGCAGCAAACTCTCGGGGAAGGACACACGAAAAAGGAACAACCCGTGCCCCGGCGCCGAAAAATCGGCGAGCCTGTTGTCTTTCCGCTGCAGTATCCCGTCGAATTCCCGCACGCTCAACCTCCCCCTGCCGACCTGCAGCATCGTACCCACCAGGCCGCGCACCATACCCCGCAAAAAGCGGTTGGCGACGACCCTGTAGACGAGTCCCTCCTCCCCGTCTTCCCATACGCTGGTCAGGATGTTGCACTGGAAGCTTTTGACCTGTGTCCGGCGTTTGGAAAACGTGGTGAAATCGCGGTATTCGGGGATCGTCGCAGCGGCCGCATCGAGTTTCTCGCGGTCGATCGTATAGGGAAAGAACCAGGCCCGGTCGGCGAGGAAAGGGTTCTTTTTCCGGTAGATATAGTACCGGTATTCCCGGCTGAGGGCATCGAAGCGGCAATGCGCGTCCGCGGCCACGGCGTGGACCTCTTTCAAGACGATGTCGGGGGGCAGAATGGCATTGATATTGTAGAGCGATTTTCTATCGATAACATCCTGATAATCAAAGTGAAAATAGTTTTGAAGCGCATGGACACCCGCGTCGGTCCTCGAAGACCCGGTCAGCGAGACGGTCTTCCGGAAGAAAACGCCCAGCGCCTTTTCGACCTCCTCCTGGATGGAAGTAGCATTGTCCTGTATCTGAAATCCACTGTACTGGGTGCCTTTATAGGCCACCTCCAGGAAGTATCTGGGCATAGGAGACGCTTGAAGCCGCAAATATAGGGCGTATGCGGCTGTGACCGGCGAAGGGCGCCAGGATCCTGCGAGGTGTTTTGGGCTTTTGGGCCGAGGGGTGGTCGTTCCTGGCCCCCGGACCGGGGCGGCGCTCTATTGCTGGCCTGTCATGGTTTTGAATTTCCCGATGTAGACGGGGTCGCGGAGGAACTGGGACAATTCCCGGAAATGTTCGTCGGCAGCGAAGGGCCAGGCGATTTCGAAAAACCGGAACTTGGCCTCATCGGTGGCGAAAACCTCGCTCAAGGCGCTGATTTGGGAAGTATAAAAGCACTTGATTTTGAATACCTTACGGGCTGCCGTTATCCGGTCGTCGTCGCTGGCGGCATCCAGCATTTTCACCCGCAGTTTGTCGACGTCATAGGTGGTAGCGAAGTTGTGGCAGTCGGAATTGATATAGGGCAGCGGTTTGGAGGACTCACGGGCCGTGTCGGCCGGAACCGTTCGCGGCGTTTCGGATGTAACCGCGGAATCGGTGGAATGAAGGCTGGGCGATGCAGTGGCGAGCCGCCGCGAGGAATCGGTGGAATGAGGTGTGGACGATGCTGTGGCGAGCCGCCGCGAGGAATCGGTGGACTGAAGGCTGGGCGACGAACCTCGATGATGGCTTTGGGAGGCCGAATCGACGGGAATGATCACCTCAACGGTGTCGGTCCGGCCGGCGGCCGTTTGATCTGTATAGACCTGCCGCAACGCTCTGGAAGATTTCTTTTCGCTGAGCTTGACCACGGCGGGCTGCAACACAGGGGCAGGCCCTGCGGGAGAGAGAGAAGACCCCATGGTTGCGGACGACGTGTCGGCCATAAGGCGGCCGCGTGTCGCAGGGAGGGCCTTTCCGCCCGGGGCGCTGTCGCGCGAAAAATTCGTCCGCGCGGTGAAAGTCATGTCGTGCATTTTGAGGCCGGCTGCCGAGTCCCCGGTCGTGGCGGCGACAGCTGTGTCCCGCATTTTGCCGGCGGCGGCCGAATCCCGGATGTTGCCAGCGACGGCTGCCTCCCGCGTATCGACGGCGACTGCCGAGTCGTGCGCAGCAAGCGCTTTTGTCGAATCGGATAAGGCGATTTTCTTCGCGAGCGCGTCGCTGTCGGCGAGCGCCTGTTCCATTGCAAAGCTGTTGTACAAGACGGCCGTGTCGTGGACCACGCCGGCCATCATCCTGGAGAACGCGTCGTCTTTTTTGACGACGCCCGCCCGCGTATCGGTTTCCGTAGCCGGGGGTTCCTGAGCCGTTATCCAGTTTTGCCCCTGCATGTCGTACAATTTCCAATTGCCGTCGTCCTGTTTTCTCAGTTGCAGTTCCCAGTCCTTGTGATGGACGCCGAAGTCATACCGCTGTTCGGCATGATCCTGTCCCGGGAATCCGACGCTCAGGAGGTAATCACTGTCTTTCAGCGGGGCGATCAGCAGATGGCCCTGCGGAGTCGAACTGTAGAACTGGCTGTCGACCCGGACATAGAAGGGCCGGCGATCATCGCTCGCGATCAATACGAAATAATTTTGGGCAAGGGTCCTACCCGTCAGCAGCATCAATAAAACTACGAGGCCTGGCTTAAACATGTTGTGTTGGAGGGCGCGGGCGCCCGCGTTTGCAAGATAAGAAAAATGGCGTTGCCGGGCGAAACGGGCGGGATCCGGGATGAGCGGAGTCGGCAGCAGGATGAGGATCACTATCTTTATCGCCAGAAAAATAATACTATGAACGTAACACACATGAGACACCGCACGCAACTTATTGCCATGCTGCTGTCCGGTTTTATGGGTTGTTCGCTCGCGATGCAGGCGCAGGAGACGCCGCCGGCGGGCAACGAAGCCTGGAAGAAGATCTATCGTGCGGCGGCCACCCGCTACGACGACCTGGTCAATACCAAGCTGGAAGTCCGGTTCGATTATGACAAATCGTATATGTACGGCAAGGCGTGGGTCACGCTGAAGCCGCATTTTTATCCCAGCGATACCGTTACGCTCGATGCCAAGGGTATGGACATCCATTCGATCGCGGTCGATCGCGGCGGGAAGAGGACCCCGCTGAAATACGATTACGACGGGATGCAGCTGCGCGTCCGGCTCGACAGGACCTACACCAACAAGGAGAAATACACGCTTTTTATCGATTATACCGCCAAGCCGAACGAGTTGAAGGTTCACCAGGGCAGCGCGGCGATCACGGACGCGAAAGGCCTGTATTTCATCAATCCCAAGGGCGAGGAGAAGAACAAGCCAACCGAGATCTGGACGCAGGGTGAAACGGAGGCCAATTCGGCATGGTTCCCGACGATCGACAAACCCAACCAGAAGACCACCGAGGAGATCTTCATGACCGTCCCGGCCAAATACGTCACGCTTTCCAACGGTTTGCTGGTCGATCAGAAGACCAACGGAAACGGCACCCGCACGGACCACTGGAAACTCGATGAGCCGATCTCGCCCTATCTGTTCTTTATGGGCGTCGGCGATTACGCCATCGTGAAAGACTCCTACAAAGGCAAGGAAGTGGCTTATTATGTCGAAAAGCCGTATGCGTCCGTGGCGCGCCGGATCTTTGGCCACACGCCCGAGATGATGGCGTTCTACTCGCGTATCACCGGTGTCGAGTATGCCTGGCCGAAATACGACCAGATAACGGGACGGGATTATGTCAGCGGCGCGATGGAAAACGTGAGCGCCACGCTTCACAGCGACGCGGCGCAGCAGGACGCGCGCGAGCTGACGGACGGCAATAGTTGGGAGGACGTGATCGCACACGAGCTGTTCCACCACTGGTTCGGGGACCTGGTCACCTGCGAAAGCTGGAGCAATATCACGCTGAATGAGTCGTTTGCCGACTACAGCGAAACGTTGTGGAACGAGTACAAATACGGAAAAGATGCAGGCGAGGCCGTCAACTATTCCGGCCTGCAGAGTTACCTGCAGCAACCAGAGAATGCAAAGAAGGACCTGGTCCGCTACTATTACGCCGATAAGGAAGACGTATTCGATGGGGTCAGCTACCCGAAAGGCGGCCGGATCCTGAACATGCTGCGCAACTACGTCGGCGACAGCGCCTTTTTCAAGGCACTGAACCTTTACCTAACCACCTACCGGTTCAAGAATGCCGAAGCTTCCGAACTCCGCGAGGCCTTCGAGGCGGTGACCGGCGAAGACCTGCACTGGTACTGGAATCAGTGGTACTATGGAAGCGGTCATCCGAAGCTGACTATCGATTATGCCTATGACGATAGCAAGCACGAGGTAAAGGTGATGGTCAGCCAGACCCAGGAGACGGGTAAGATCTTCCGGTTGCCGATCGCGATCGACGTTTACAACGGGCCCTCCAAGATGCGGTATAAAGTATGGATCGAGAACAAGAACGACACCTTTGCTTTCCCCTATAAAGAATATCCCGGGCTGGTGAACGTGGACGCGGACAAGATCCTGCTTTGCGAAAAAAAGGACAACAAGACGCTGGACAATTACATCTTCCAGTATAAATATGCCGGCAATTACGTGGACCGCCGCGAGGCGATCGAATATTGCGCCAAACACC
>DASZYU010000351.1:0-5599 GCA_035545215.1 Puia sp. | reverse complement strand
TGTGAAAGCCGATGTCGTGAAACAGGGGCTTGATGCCGTACGATTTACCAAGACCTTCGACGGAGACATAATGCATGCGGCAAAGTTAGCAGCGGGACGCCAGTTGCCCAATAAAAATACCGGTCGTCCCGCTGCCGTTCCGGGGCGGAATGTTCGCCGCAGGCGCGAATCGCTTAAGCTTTTACGAATTCCAAACCCACGTGAAAGCGAACGTCGTCGCTCACGATGAGCCCGCCCGCCTCCGTTACGGCATGCCAGGCCAGGCCGAAGTCTTTCCGGTTGATCTTGCCGCTTACCGTGACGCCGGCGCGCGTGTTGCCCCAGGGATCTTTGATGACGCCGCCGAATTCCGCATCGAAACGGACCGGTTTCGTGACCCCGCGGATGGTCAGATCGCCAAACACTTCGTAGGAGCCATCGTTGTCGACATTTTCGTATTTCGTCGTCACGAACTTCAGTTGGGGAAATTTTGCCGCATCGAAGAAATCGGGCGATTTCAGGTGGGCGTCGCGCTGTTCGGCGCCGGTATCGATCGAATCGATATCTGCTGTGAAGTTCACCTTTGCCGTCATGAAGTCTTCGCCTTCGGTCTCTACAGAGGCGTTAAAACGTTTGAATTCACCGCTGACATTGGAGATCATCATGTGTTTCACCTTGAATTCCACTTCGGAGTGGGAAGGATCGAGTATCCATTTGGTCGTGGCCATGGCTCAAAATTTTTTACAAAGGTATACCCAAAGTCTGTGCGCTCCATTAATCTAGTTTAAGACTTTGGCGTGCCCGGCCCCGGGGCCATGATGATCGATGGCGTGCCGGCGACGCAGAAATGATAGCTGCCGGAGCCTACGCGGACAACGAGGTATCCTTTTTCCACGGATTCGATCTGAACATCCTTCACCGTCGGCAATGCATTTCCGCTCTCGGTGATCCGGCCGCCTTCCGGCGCGGGAATATAGACGGTCGCCGTCGTATTGGGGGGGATGATCACGTCCATCCGCAGCGAGTCGCGCGTCATGTCCCAGTGGCTGCTGAGCCTGCCGTAACCGGTGAGCAGATCGGCGCCGGCTGAATCCAGACCGCCCCCCGGACTTGGGGCTATACGGCTGTGCCGGTAACCCGGACCGTCTTCGTAGGTGTCGATGCCTGCCACGACCCTGTACATCCAGTCGCCGATGGCGCCGTAGGAATAGTGGTTGAAGGAATTCATGCCGGGTGTCTCAAAGGTGCTGTCCGGGCGGATACCGTCCCAGCGCTCCCAGATGGTCGTTGCGCCCATCTTCACCGGATAGAGCCACGAGGGATAGGTGTCCTGCAACAATAACCGGTAAGCGACCGGGGTATGCCCGTAACGGCTAAGCACGTGGCACAGATAGGGCGTACCGAGAAAGCCGGTCGTGAGGTGATAGTTGTAGTCCTGTATGTTTTTGACCAGTCTGTCCGCCGCCTGTTTGCGCAACGCCTCGGGAAGCATATCGAATTGAAGGGCCAGCACATAGGCTGTTTGCGTGCCCGACACCAGGCGGCCGTCGGGCGTCACGTATTCGCGGACGAAGGCATTGCGGATCTTTTGCAGCAACACGCCGTATGTCCCGACGTCGTCCTTTTTGCCGAGCACACGCGCGGCATCGATCAGCAACTGCGTCGAGTGTGCGTAGAAGCATTGCGCGATAAGGTATTTGTCTGTAACGGCGGAGCGGCCATCGTTGTCATCGAAGGGCCGGTAGAACAGCCAGTCGCCAAAATGAAAACCGGTATTCCAGAGATTGTCCCTGGCCTGGCTCCGGATATAATCCACCCAGGCCTTCATACTGGGATATTGGGTAGCCAGTACACCGGTATCGCCGTAGACGAGGTAAAGGTTCCACGGGATGATGGTAGCCACATCGGCCCAACCTGCACTGGTACCCTTGCCCGTTACGTTCGGGATGACGAAGGGGACCGCGCCGTTGGGTTGCTGGTCCGCCGCGAGGTCTTTGAGCCACTTGGAAAAGAAATTCTCCGCGCCGCGGTTGAAGGCGGCCGTCCGCGAAAAGACCTGTGCGTCTCCCGTCCATCCGAGTCTTTCGTCGCGTTGCGGGCAGTCGGTGGGGATGTCGAGGAAATTTCCCTGCTGGCCCCATTGGATATTGTGCTGGAGCTGGTTGATCATGGCGTTCGAGCAGGAGAATTCGCCTGTCTTCGGCATATCCGAATACAGCGCGACGGCGGTAAAGTCGTCGGGATCGATGCGGCCGTTCCACCCCTCGATCCGGATATACCGGAAACCGTGGAAGGTAAAATGCGGTTCGAATGTTTCCTCGCCGTCTCCCTGCAGGACGAACAGGTCCTGCGCTTTTGCGGCGCGGAGGTTGTCCGTATAGAAATTGCCTTCCTTGTCGAGGACCTCGGCATGCGAGAGACGGATACTGTCGCCGGCGTTGCCCTTTATTTTGACGACGACCCAGCCGGTGAAGTTCTGGCCGAAATCGATGACGTGTTCGCCTTTCGGGGTGGTCAGGAGCCGTACGGCGTGAAAGGTCTCTTGTCTTTTTACCGGCTCATTCTCCGTGGCGACGAGATTGTTCATCGGGTAGGATGCAGTGTCTGTGCCCGACCACCCGTTATCGTCGTAGCCGGGAAGGGACCAGCCCTTTTTCTCCTGGCGGTGATCGATGGTCTCGCCGTCGTAGATCTCGGATTGCAGGACCTCGCTCGTCGCGGACTTCCAGTCCGGACCGGTGGCGACCAGTTCGGTTTGCCCGCTCTTATAGTGGATGACCAATTGAAGCAAGAGACCGAGTTTTTTGCCATAGACGTTGTGCTGCCAGTTGTAGCCGATATAACCGCGATACCAGCCATTGCCGAGCAAGGCGCCGATGGCATTCTTCCCTTGCCTGATCATGCCGGTCACGTCATAGGCCTGGTATTGCAGCCGGTGGTTGTAGGAAGTCCATCCGGGAGTGAAGACGGCGTCGCCGATGGGTTGGCCGTTGATCCGGGCCTCGTAGAGACCGTGCGCTGTAATATAAACCGTAGCGGAGGCGACGGCGCCTTTTGCCGTAAATGTCGTCCGCAGGAGCGGACAGGCGACGGTGTCGGGGGTAGCGGGTTCGATCCATACCGCCTTCCAGTCGGAGGCTTTCAGCAGGCCCATTTGCCACATGGCCGCTGGGCTCCAGGCGGATTTCCGTCCTTTGTTGTCCCAGACCCTCACCTGCCAGAAATATCTTTCTCCGGTCTCCAGTGCGGGACCCCGGTAGTTCACCTGCGTCGACTGATCCGAAGCGATCCTGCCCGAGGTCCAAACGGGGTCTTTACCGCCGGGCCGTTTGCCGACGCGGATCTCATAAGCCGTCTGCATAACGCCGCGATCCATGGGAGGCGCAGTCAGCTGCCAGCTGAGACGTGGTTGCCGGCTGTCCAGACCGATGGGATCAGGTTTGTTTTCGGTCATCAGGTGCGAAACGCCGAGTTGGGAAAAGGCGGAAGGCGCGGACAGCAATAGCGAAGAGAGGAGAAGCGTCGTGATTCTCATGGCGATGGAGGTTGAAGTGACAAATATAAGGTTAATGATCGGCTGGCGTGCAGATGGCGTGCAGCCTGACCGGGGGATGGGGTTGGGGGCAATGTTCCCGCGTTCGGGAGGCTTGCCGGGGTTATCGGGCCGCAGGAAGCTTTCGGCAGGGCGTTTGTATCTTTGACGGTATGTTCACCATCGACGCCCACCTGGACCTCTCTATGAATGCGCTGGAATGGAACCGCGATCTGACCCTGCCGGTTGCCGATATTCGTGCCCGCGAACAATGGTTGACCGACAAGCCCGACCGCGGCCGGGGAACCGTGTCGCTGCCTGAATTGCGCCGTGGGGACGTCGGGTTGGTCGTGGCCACCCAGATCGCCCGGTATGTCGCGCCGGAGAATCCATTGCCGGGATGGCATTCTCCCTGGCAGGCCTGGGCGCAGACCCAGGGACAGCTGGCCTGGTACAAGGCTATGGAAGCTGCCGGAGAAATGGTGATGATCAAGGACCTTCCTTCGCTGGAGAAGCACGTACGCGAGTGGATGCGCGAAGGCGACGGGCCGGTCGGCTATATCCTGAGCCTGGAGGGGGCGGACTCGATCGTTTCGCCCGATTACCTCTACCGGGCGTACGAATATGGTCTTCGCGCCATCGGTCCGGCGCATTACGGACCGGGCCGGTATGCCAACGGTACCGACAGCTCAGGCGGCCTCAGCCCGATGGGCAGGATGTTACTGAAGGAAATGGAGCGGCTGCGGATCATCCTCGACGCCACCCATCTGTGCGACGACGCCTTTTGGGATGCGATGGAGATATTCAACGGCCCGGTCTGGGCCAGTCACAACAACTGCCGTGCGCTGGTCGATCACAACCGGCAGTTCAGCGACGAAATGATCCGCGCGCTGATCGCAAAAGGCGCCGTTATCGGGGGCGCGCTCGATGCCTGGATGCTGGTGCCGGGTTGGGTGCGCGGTGTGTCGCAGCCCGAGGCGATGCAATGCGGGCTGGAAAGGCTGGTCGACCATATCGATCATATCTGCCAGGTGGCCGGCAACGCGCTGCATGCCGGCATCGGGACCGATCTGGATGGTGCATTCGGCAAAGAGCAATCTCCTTACGATATGGACACCATCGCGGACATACAGCAATTGCCTCCGCTGTTGGAGAAAAGAGGTTACAGCGTGACCGATATCGGCCATATCATGCATGGCAACTGGCTGCGTTTTCTCCGCGAAGCCTGGAAGTAGCGCAGATGACCGAACCGGCGTGCAGGCCCAGCGGACGGGTGTCCGGCGCTCAATCCATCCTTTCCATTTTGAGACAGACGGGCGCGGGGATCTCGAGGCGTTTGCCGGTATCGCTCAGCATGCCCGTCGCGGGATCGATGCGGAAGACAACGACGTTGTTGCCGTTCTGGTTGGCGACGAGGAGCCATCGGCCCGTGGGGTCGATGATAAAATTGCGCGGCGTTCTACCCATTGTGGATTGAAACCCTTTCAGGGTCAAACGGCCGGTGGTCGTGTCGATCGAAAAAATGGCCAGGCTATTGGCGTCACCGCGGTTGGAGGCGTAGAGAAATCTTCCATTCGGGGCGATATGAATATCCGCGCTGCCGATATCGCCTTTGTAACCGGCCGGATGCGAGGAGATGTGCTGCATCTGTGTGAGCCGGCCCTTGCTGTAATGAAAAGCGTCTACGGTACCTCCCAGCTCGTCGATGACATAAGCGAAGGGCTTGCCCGGATAGAAGCAACTGTGTCGCGGGCCGACGCCGGGCTTCAGATCGAAGACACCATTCGCAACGGGTGTCAGGGGCTGATTGGACGCAGTATAGTCAAAATGCATGAGCGTGACCTTGTCGGTCCCCAGGTCGCAGACGGCGAGGTATTTTTCGTCGGGCGTGAGGATGGTGGAATGCACGTGCGCTTTTTCCTGGCGGGCTTTATTGGGGCCGGTACCGGAATGCGGGATGGTTTGGGTCGCCGATGCCAGCGAGCCGTCCGCTTTCACGGGCAGCGCGGCCAGGCTGCCTCCGCTGTAGTTGGCAACCATTACCCATTTTCGATGTTTGTCTACCGTGACATAGCAGGGATCCGCGCC
>DASZYU010000350.1:0-3642 GCA_035545215.1 Puia sp. | reverse complement strand
TGATCAGGTATCCGAAGATCCCATCCGCTTCATCGGCCGGACCGGCCGTGAAATAGAGGCGATTCGGATCGATGCTCGTCGCAGTGGCCGGCGGGAATCCCAGCGCCCACAATCCGTCGATAGCAATGGTCCTGTTGTGTGACATCAACTGCCCGAGGAATTGTCCTTCAGGGCTGAATACATTGATATGCCCATCTCCGAAATTGCCGATCAATACCACCGGTTCGGATACACGTTTTCCATCCACGCCAAAAGATCCTTGTCCGCTGTTGTTCTCGCCCTTGTTCTCATGACCAGTGCTCTTGTCATCCCCGTCATTGTCCATGTCCGATGCCGACAGCCATCCGGCCGGCGCCCACGCGATTCCCCACGGAGCGTTCAACTTGCCACGCGAGGCAAACCGGTGGACGAACGAACCGTCGGGGTTGAAGACGTCCACGAATCCTTTTCCGGGTCCATGCATCTCATCGATGCTGCCGGGAGTCTGCTCGGCATAATTCACGAACAACCATTGCCCCACTGCCTGGATATTGAAAGGCGCATAGTGCGCGGGCAAGCCGGGATCATGAAAAGGCATCGAGACCGGGTGGAAACCCGTATCCCACACGTCGATCTTCCCCGTCATGAAGTTGGCGGCATAAATATAATAATGCCCGGGACCGGTGCTGTCCAGTGCCAGGCCCTTGTAGACCGAAGTAGCCGAGCGGTCTTTGATCCGCTGCGCATTATTGCCGTCGGCGCCGTTCCAACCCGACAATATCCCATCCTCGCCCACGAACAGGAAATTCGAACCCTGGTGATTGGCCAGGACGAAACCTTTGCCGCCGCTGAAAACAATCCCGCTTGGCGCGCCGCCGCCGCTATCGGTCGGCGATGGGATATTCACCGGAGGACGAACAATAGCGCCCTCGCCGGTATACAGTTCACTGACATGAAATCCATTCGAGTTCACCCACGCAATGCCGCTCGGCGCCCAGGCGAGCCCCCACGCATTCTGCAACGTGGTATCCACTAACTTGGGCCCATACTTCGCCTTATTGGCCACCAGGGTCACCTGTTCGAAATTGCGGAGTTCCTTCTGAGTGATATTGGATTTGTGACATGCGACGGCCAGCAAGCCGCCAAACAACAGCCACAAACTGCCGCGCCTGACCGGCATCGGCAAACTGAGCAGCCATAATCCGCCGCGCCTGACGGGCAACAGCGACCGAAATTGTGTAACCTTGTTCATAATCAGCAATTTTAAGTTGGGATTGAGTGATGCAATTAGCGACCATCCAGCTGTCGCCGGATGCGATCGCTGCTTTTTACTGGCTAAAAAATAAGGGTAACCCCCTGCGAAGAGAGGCAAGACTCAGCCGGCCGGCTTTTTCCACGATGAAGGGGTGCTGCGGGTCACAGCAGGTAGATAGAACAAACGGAGGCCTGTCCATGCCAGTTGCCTCCCGCGCAGTGACTTATCAAATATTCCGAAAAGAAGGGCCCGGCCTGCGGCCGGGCCCTTATCCCTATAGGAGGTATAAAGCACGCCCGTCTATTCCTGGCCCTTTAATACTCCCCTGAAGAACCCCACCGATTCGGCAATGCCGGGATAGGGGTCGTTCATGTCCATTTCATGTTCGATACTGCACCAGCCGCTATAACGGATGCGCTTAAGCGCTTTCAGCACGCCGGGTATGTCCAGCACGCCCCGGCCGAGCTCGATGGGTTTGGCCGCGCGACTGATAACAGCCAGGTCCTTGATATGCAGATCGAATATCCTCGGCCCGTAGTCGTTGATCACCTTGACCGGATCGGCCCCGGCCCGCGCGGCATGCCCGATATCGAGACACAGACCCATCCGGTCGTCCAGTCCTTTGATATGGTCGTATACATTCACCGGCGAGGGATACAATTTGTCCTCCGGTCCGTGGTTATGGATCGCAACCCTGATCCGGTAAGCCTTTACCTTGCCCTCGACATAACCCAAAAGATCCGGATTAGGTGCCGCAATGATCAGATCGACGCCCAACATTTTGGCATATTCGAAAGCGCGGTCTACTTCCGCCTCCGTCTTCATATAGATAACGCCGGCGCCATAAATGCGGATACCCGCCGCATTGAACGACGACACCACCTGGGCTATTTTGTCCGCCCCGCTGTCCAGCGGCAGATAGAAATCCTTGATGGATAGGGCTTCGACCGCCAACCGCTTCATCATGGCAATGCCCTGATCCATGGGAACATGCAGGAACGTATAGCCGGCGATGCCCAGGTGCAGCTCTTTGGGAATATCGGCCTTTGCCGCTTTGACGGCGATTGCCGAACCGATCGCCCCGAACGGCGTCATCCCGATGCCCGCAAGCCCGAGACCCGAACGAAAGAATTTTCTTCTTGATGCCATATGAGATCTTTTATTTACCGAATATACGCATCTACCCAATTACCCAGGATGGCCCCGGGCCTGTACTTCTTGGCCTCGCGGGCAGTCAGCTGCCTGGACCATGCCACACGCTTCGCTGCCGCGGCACCGGGTCCGCTGCTTTTGTACTCGGCATAAAATGCCGTCTTCTCGTTCTCCGGGTTCCTCCAGTTGTCCCAGCCCACAGGCAGGATCTGCTCGCCCATCTCGGTCCGGATGTATACCGTGCGCGCATAAGGCCTCCACGGCCTTCCCAAAAATACACGCTTCGCCGCGGTGTCCGCGATCAGCCGGCAATCCAAAAAAACGAACCCGAATTCCTGTCTCGGCGTCGTCGCCGCCGCGGCGATGTACGAGTTGATCAGGCTCCTGATCACACACCGGCTGAACACCACCGTCGCATCCCCGAATATGAAATCGGTCGTCCCCTGTATAAAACAATCGGCATAATACTGCCGGCTGTTCTCCGTGCCCGCATACAACGTATCCTGGTTGCCCAGGAGCCGGCAATGCACGATCGCACACCGGTCGCCTTCCACGTGCAAGGCCACCGCCTGCCCGACCCTCCCCGCGGAATTCTCGATCGTCAGGTTCTCCGCGGAGAAGTCATTTCCCTGCACAAGGACAGTATAAGACGTGTAGGTCGTGAATTTTTCTTTCCCAAATGCATCCTTTCCCCCTGGGTTCGGTTTGCCCGAATAGTCGTCATTCGTGATAATGACGCTGTCTTCGCTTTCGCCCGCCAGGGTGATCATCGTCTTCCACGACGGGATCACCAGTTTCTCGTGATAGATGCCGTTCTTGATATGGATCGTCACCCGCTGCTGCGACAGATCGCGTACGGCATTGACTGCTTCCTGGATGGTGCGAAACTGACCGCTGCCATCCTGCGCTACCGTGAAGGAGTTCGGATACCGGACAGGTTGCGCCAGCACACCCGTCCAGGCGGCCAGTAGCGAGCAAAAGATCGCTTTCATTGCGACAATTTAGCGACAAAAAAGATAAACCGGCCGTATCGGCGGCCGGTTTTCTACGAAAACGTTTCCGTATCGGGCGCCATCCTATGGATGTCCGTGATGGTCGCCGCCCCCATGCGGGGGTTCCGGATGCCCGACAGGACGACCGGGCTGCGGATGTCCCATCGGTCGCGCAGGCTGCTGACGCATCGGCTGCGGATGTCCCATCGGTCGCGCAGGCTGCTGACGCATCGGCTGCGGACGGCCCAACGGATGCCCCACCGG
>DASZYU010000349.1:0-9218 GCA_035545215.1 Puia sp. | reverse complement strand
AACAGGAACACCCTGCACTCGAACGGCATAACCAGTTGTTGACCAGCCCTACCCTGGCGCTGCTGCTTTACGACCCCCGCAGACGGGCGCCGGACAGCGAAGGCGATTTCCTGGGCATCATCAGCCTCGGTTGCGTATTGGAAAATATGTGGCTGATGGCGGCTTCGCTCGGAATAGCGTTCCACGTGGTCAGCGCGCTCGCCGGCGAAGAGGCCGCGCCGGCCATAAAAAGTCTGCTCGGCATTCCGCCCGAACTATGCATCGCCCTGGCATTCCGCCTGGGCTACCCATTGGCGCCGGTCGATTATTTGCGGGTGCGCCGGGAAGTGGAAGACTTCACTCATTTCAACGGATTTGTAAAACGCGAAAAGGCATTCATATGAGCTCGCTTCGTATGCGATACCTGGACGAGATCCGATCGGAACGCGCAAGATTGCGGATCCGGGAAAACGCCATCTTTACCGAAAGGGATATTGCGGCCCTGCCCCGGCCCGTGCAACGGTATTTTCGCAGCTGCGGCTACCTGGGCGCCAGGAAACAGCTGTATGCCCGCATCCAGTGGGCCGAGGTGAGGATGCGGTTCTCGGACAAGGGGCGATGGCAGAGAATGGTTTGCTCCGAATTCCTCGCCGTACCCGAACCCGTCCGCATCGCGCACCTGAGGACGCATGCCGCCAGCCTGATACCGATCGATGCGATAGACAAATACCAGGGCGGCCATGGCAACATGCTGATCCGGCTGGCGAACGCCATCACCCTGCAGGACGTCAGGGGCACCGAAATGGATCAATCTGCCCTCGTCACCTTTCTATCGGAATGCCTCCTGCTGCCGGCGATCGCTTTGCAGCCATATCTGCGATGGTCGGACGTCAGCGAAGACTGTGCACTGGCTACGATCTCGTACATGGGCACCACCGCCAGCGGATGGTTTCACTTTAACGAACGCGGAGAATGCGTCCTGTTTGAGACGGACCACCGGTGGAAGACATTGAAAGGCGGCAAGCTCAAAAGGGTCCCTTGGAGGGTACAACTATCCGAATATGAAGTCGACGGCTATGTCCTCCACCCCGGCAAGGCCAGCGCATATTGGGTACAAAACGGGGCGTCACAAGAATATTTCACCGGCAAAATAAGAAATATCGTATGAGCATGATCACATCCTTCCGCCAGGTGGTCCGTTACTGGTGGGTATTCATCGCACTCGGATCGTCGCTGATCATTTTCGGACTGTTGTTAATGGCTTTCCCGGCGGCCCATTTCGCGACGCTCGGCATCTTTTTTCAGATAGCTATCGTTATTAATGGGACACTCGAGATCGGGTTTGCCCTGACGAATTATCGTTCGGTCCACGGCTGGGCCTGGCATCTGGCTGGTGGGATCTTCGACCTCCTCATTGGTGGCTTGTTGCTTTTCGATCCGGTGATTACGGCCGTCTCGCTGCCGCTGTTCGTCGGATTCTGGCTCCTGTTCCGCAGCATCGCGATCGTCGGCCGCTGTTTCGATCTGCCGGCCGTCTGGCCGGAGACCGCCTGGATGGGTCTGCTCGGCCTTGCCGGGCTCGCGTTTTCTTTCCTGATCCTTTACAATCCCGCGTTGGATGTCGCCAACCTCATCCTTCTCGCATCACTGGCGCTCATCTCGATTGGCTTGTTCTATGTGTTTTTAGGATCGCATTTCAGACAACTGGTCAAAAAAGGCGCGGCCAAATAACAGCCACAGCCGCGATCACCGATAGTTCGCGGCAATTTGCACCAGTTGGTCGACCTTGAAAGGTTTGCTCAACCAGTCATCGGCTCCGGCCTCGGCAGCCAATTGTTGAATATCCGCGTTACCCGAGAAAAAAATGACAGGTATATGTCTCGATCCTTGATCGGCCTTGATGAGCCGGATGGCCTCCATCCCTGTTATGCCCGGGACGTCGTGATCCATAAAGATCAAACCCGGTTGGAAAGACCGGATTTTCGCAAGCAGATCGTCATTGTCCTTCAACGTCAGCACCTCATAGCCTCTCCGCTCCAGGACCAGTTTGCACACCAGACGATGGTCGGCATTGTCATCAACCAATATCACTCTCATGGGCTGGATTACGTCAAATGACTCCATTTAAAGTATTGATTTAAACTAACTGCGTATTGTCGCAATTTAGTCGAACCAATTGTCTTCACGCCGCTTTGTGCCAAAAATTTTGAAGAATTGCAAGCTTTTCGACGAAAAACACTGTTTTTCGAAGGCAATCCGCCTAGCGCGATTTTTGCATATACGTCAAATTTGGCGCGCGGCAGCGGGTATCGAACCAGTGCAGAGACGGCTCGCCTGCCCTTTACGCAAAGCCCCGAACACTGGTGTGGACGTTATCCAGGCAGGCTCCGACGGCTACGACGAGCTCGCGCGGGCGCGGCTCATCGGCCACCCATTTGCCCCTGTCGAGCGACAGGTTGCCGAAATATACCTGATTCAAAACCACGTGGTAACTCCTTGGATAGCCATCATCATGCTGCTGCTCCGAGGGAGTCGCCCATCCTTTGTACTCGATGCCTTCTCCTTTGAATTGTATAGGGATGATCTCTTTTGCCATAATGTGGAACGTTTTCAAAAACCGGGCCTGTCACGCGGGGCTGTGGAACAGCAATGGCACAACGGGCGTCACAACGGCTGGAATGCGCGCCCGCGCGATCCGAAAGAAGAAACAAAGTCGCCGGCGGGATCACCGGCATACGACCTACGGGTTGAGGAACGCCGGCGCCAAACCGGCCTGTCCCGCAGACCGTGGAATAAGCGCCGCGGATTGGGGAATTGACAGGCACTGAAAAGGCATGCTCCCCGGGGACGATTCCCACGGCCATGCCCACCTGCGCCAGACCCCCGGCAGCTACCCCCACGGTAATGCCCACCTGCGCCAGACCCCGGCAACTACCCTCATCGGCGGCGGACAACCAGGAAAACGACGCCGCGGGCCGGCACCGTAACCCGGATGCCAGGTTTTACGGCGGCGCTGAATGCAGGTATCGTCGCATAATCGGAGGGCCCCCCTGCGGCCAGCGTGGTGGTATCACCGTTGATCGATACTTTCCGCGAGAACTCACCATTGTCGTCGCCCCCTTCGAGGCTGTACCAGTAGTAATGACCGCGTTTCGGAAGATGGAGGATCTCGACCGCTACGGCCGCGGCCTTTGTCGATGTATTCACGATCGCCGTACCGACCTCGCCCGACGAAAAAGTCGAAGCATACACCCTGAGACTGGTGTCGCCGTTCACCCTCGACGCGACAATGCGGTCGCCGCACATCCGCTGGAAATAATCGAGGTAATAGAACGAGGGACGCGGTGAATAACGTTTCACACCGGGCTCATCGCCGCTGCTGAAAAGACCGTGATCATTGCCGCCGGCCCACCCGTTCAGCAAGTCCCAGCGGGCAGTGAGACCATACCGGTTTTCAAGCAGCTCGCCCATCACGATGACGGAAAACAAACCGCTGACATTCGACACCTGCTGTTTACTGCCGACGGCGAACATGTTCCATTCGTCCATCACCACGGGCTTTACCATTCCACCGTTGTCGTGCAGACAGTTGAGCACGTAGTCCATCGTCACCGTGGGAACCGTAAGGGCGGCGTGCAGGATATCCGCGGCATCCGTATTCGCATTCCAGGGCGTAAAATAGTTGTGGACGACATAAAAATCCGCGTAGTCGCCGATAGCTCGGAGCATCCCGGCATTCCATTCTTTGGTTAGCGGCGGGTCGAAGAATACCGGCGGGCTCTCGTGCATGACGGCGCCGATATGGATGGCGACGCCTGTCTCTCTTGCCGCGCTGCGCATCGAGTCGGCGAATACCCTGAACTGCTCTCCGTAGAGACGACCCGTCAACATTCCCGGCTGCCCGTCCCTGTTAATGGTCGTATCGATGCGGTAACCGAGCTCCCAGCTTCCGTAGTTCTCGTTCCCGATCTCCCAATATCGCGTGCGCCCATGGTCGTAACGCACCCAGTCGGCGGCCAGATGGGCGGCCGTCGCCACCGGGTTTGGGCCCGTCCCGTAGCGTGCATAGCCATAGTTTACGGTGATAAGACCGTCGCTGCCCGTCGCGGCCAGCAGGTCATAGTAATCGTCTACAGAGGCGCCGGCAAACCTGGGTCGGCCATAGAACCAATGCGGCGTCACCTTCTTTCCCTTGGAATCGACGATCTGCGCCGGCACATCCGAAGGCAGGGTACCGGGGCCCGAATTCCAGAAATAGCCGTCGCTGCCGCTGCCGGCGGGCCACCGGATGATGTGCGGGTTCAACTGTTTGAGATGAGCCATCAACACCGGTTGGCTGACCATTTTGTTCATCCAGGTGTCTGCGTTGTGTCCGTATTCGGTCGGCGATATGCGCGTGACGATACTGTCCGGGTCGATCGTAAGCGTAGAGAGGGCCTCCGCCGGAACAGCGCCCGGCCTGCACGCCGGGATCGTAAACGTCTTTGGCTGCCAGCGGTCCATGAAAAACCCGATCGTCGGCGCGACGGAAGGGTCGTGCGGGCCCGTCGATACGACGGGGGGGCCGAATTTGGGATGCGCGCCGGGACAGAATGCGGTAAGAAGAAGCACCAAAAGGGTCCTGTACATAGCCGGATTATTTATGGTTTGGTTAAGCGAAAGACGCGCATCGGCCCGTCATTGACAGCGCAAAGCAGGTAACGGCTATGTCCGGCCCTGATCAGCCGGAGGTCCCTGACATCCCCGTCGAGTATCAGTCCGTCGGATGCGGGCGGCAGCACACGCCAGCCCCCCCGGCCGTCGCCTTCGAGAACGAGGCCATACGAGGCGTCATAACGGCCGCCGCCTGACAGCGAAGCCTCGTACTCATTGCCGGCCAGGACCAGGTCGGGGTATCCGTCGCCATTCACATCCGCGTCCGCAATGGCATTGACAGGCGCGATCTGCGCCATCAGCGGGAAGGGGTGCCAACGGAATTTGCCTTTGCCGTCGTTTTCGAACCAACCGCTGCGCACTTCCCTGCATTCGCGGACATAGGCGCCATCCATCATATCGGCCGTAAAAAGTTCTTCCATCGGGGCGGCGGCATACTTGGCGTTGTCATCGAATTTCTTTTTGATCGAAGGCATCTCCATCGCCCAATTGTCTCTCCCGACCCCAACCGACAGCCGGTATTGCCCGTCATCGCCGCGGATTGAATAACAGAATACGGGGTCGATCTTTCCATTGCCGTCGAAATCTTTGGCGATCAGCTGCGCCGGTCTTGCGCCGCTGATATGGAACGGATTGTTGAGACCGAGGTTGCCGGCAACAATGTCCGGGTGACCGTCATGGTTGACATCCATGATCAGCAGGCTCCTCCAGAACCCCGGGAAGTCGCGCAGCCCGCTGCGTTCGCTGACGTCGGTGAGGGTATGCCCGTCGTTCTTGAAAATATGAATGGACATCCAGTCACCCGCGACGATGAGGTCTGGTTTCCCATCCTGATCGATGTCCGCCCAAACGGCAGCGTTGATCATGCCGATATTGCGAAGCCCGGGACACACCGCGTCGGTCACATCGGTGAACCGCCCGTTGTCGTTGCGCAGCAGATAGCTGTCGGGCGGTTTCGGGTAAGACCCAAGCGAGACCCTGCCGCCGATGAAGATATCCCGATCGCCATCGCCGTCGAAATCGGCCACCGCGACAGCCTTCGCGGGCGTTCGGACCAGCGGCGAAAAGGCCACGCTGTCGAGACGGAAATTTCCCCGCCCATCGGTAAGGTACAATCGCGGACAGTAAAAAGAGGAATGGTCCTCGAATTCGCTGCTGCCCCCCACCACCAGCAGATCGGAATCCCTGTCGCCGTCGGCATCGAAGAACACGCTTTGCATGTCCTCTTCATACTTGTTGCCCGTCACCAGGTCCCTGCCCGTAAAACTACCGTCCCTGTTCTGAAGAAATAACCGGCCCGACTGTCTGAACGCGCCGCCGATGAAAAAATCAACCAACCCGTCTCCGTTGACGTCGGCCGTGCTGATGAACGGGCCTTCCTGCGAGAACTTCTGCAGGAGCATCGGCTGGAACTTGAAATCGTAGAAAAACGTCTCTTTGTGCCGGAATTCGGTTTTGACCCGCGTGGTGACGTCTTCGAAGAGCGGCGGAGCCGGCGGCGTGTCGGCAGACCCGCCGGACCCGACCCCGCGGCCCGGCGTTGCATTGCGCCAGTCGAGCGCGAGGATGGTGTCCGCGCGCGGCGAGCGGACGACTTGCCACCTGCCATCGGGCCAAACGATTTTCAGCGAATCCACCGGCCCCGCTCCGCTTCCGATATGAAGGCGGTTGTCGACCGTGGAAAGATAGCCGCGGACGGGGTACTGCGCGACAGACTGCACACCCGTCCCCGCGTACGCGCGGACGACGGCGCCGATCCCGTCGCGATTGAGGCTGTCGCCATGCAGCAGAAGGGTGAGGTAATGCGCAGGCCGGGAATCGTTGTGACGAACGAAAGCTGCGGAATTGATATTATTGGTGACGATGTCGAGTTCACCGTCATTGTCGAGGTCGGCATACACGGCGCCATTGGAGATGGCCTTCTCGCGGATGCCGGCGCTGTCCGACTCGTCTTCGAATACGAGCCCCCCGCTATTGTGGTAGAGGTAATTGCGTAACGCGAGCGGACCGAGCGAGGCGAGCTTTTCCATGAACTTCCGGCGCTGGCCGAGATCGGTTTCCGGTATGCCCGTCTCCAACACCGTGTTGTGCGCATATTCGAGGAAGTCGATATTGGTGGGATCGCGTCCGAGGCCATTGGTGATGTGTACGTCCTTCCATCCGTCGTTGTCGAAGTCGGCGATCAGCACGCTCCAACTCCAATCCGTTTCGGAGATACCCGCCATCGCGCCGATCTCGCTGAAAAAAGGTTCCACACGGCCGCCGACCGACCTCGTGCCGTTGTTCAGCTGGAGCATGTTATGGATGTACTGCGGCTCGTAACCCTTGTCCAGTTCCAGTTGATGACGTTGTTCGCTGAGAAAGGAATACATCATCTTCTTCCGCGTATTGAGCTCGGGCTGCATGTCCAGCGTGAGAATATCGGGCAGACCGTCGTTGTTGATATCCGCGGCGTCGACACCCATGCTCGAATAACTTTGATGCCGGACGGCCGTCGCGATGCAATTGGTGAACGTCCCGTTGCCATTGTTCAACCATAGCAGGTCGTTGCGGATGTAGTCGTTATCGACATAGACGTCCGGGTAGCCGTCCCCGTTGAAATCGCTCACGACGACGCCGAGACCGTTGCCGTCCTCGACGATACCCGCCTCGCGCGAAACGTCCCTGAATACCGGGTGGTCCATGCCCGCCGGAATGCCCTCGTTGTGAAAGAGCTGGTCGGCGGCCACGCTGGTCGAGTCCACGGCTTTATCGCGGATGTCGTTCGGAAATTTGTCGGACAGGCTGTGACGCAGGAGGTACATATCCAGGCGCCCATCCTTGTCGTAATCGAAAAAAACGGCCTGTGTCGAATAACCGGTATCCGCCAGCCCATAGGCCGCCGCCTCATCCCTGAACGTGCCGTCATGCTGGTTGATGAACAGGAGATTGTGGCGGCGCGACACCGGCGCCTGTCCCGAAACGCAGACATAGATGTCGGGCCACCCGTCGTTATTGATATCGATGACGCTCACGCCGGTGCACCAGACATCGGTACCGACGCCGGCCTTTTTGGTGACATCCTCGAAATGCATCCCGCCTTTATTGAGGTAAAGCCTGGAACTGACCTGGTTGCCGGCAAAAAAGAGATCGGGAAGCCCATCCCTGTTGAAATCCCCGACGCCTACCCCGCCCCCCATATACGCATACTCGTTCACAAACATGTTCAGCGTGTCCGTCTCCGTGACATTGTTGCTAAAATCGATGCCGGTTACCGAAGCCGGCAGGAGCGTAAAATGCAATTCCCGCTGCTCGTGGCGGGAATTGCACGACAGGATGCCAATAAACAAGAAGCCTATGACAATACTACGGATCATTTATTTGCCGTCGGCCATGAGATAGACAACGCTCATGGGTGGTACGGCTATTTTTATCGTTCCATTCAGCGTCGCTGCGTTCGCCTTGAGCGAGGCATAGTTCAACGGACCGCCCGTCGCGGTGGAAGGACCCGTGCCATTGACATACACCTGCCCGGAAAACGGCTGATTGTCGCTGCCGCCCGTGAGTACGAACCAATGGTATTTCTGCCCCGCGGGAAAATGTTGGAAATCGATCGAGAGCACATGGTTATAAGCGCCCGAATTGATGATCACCGTGCCCGCCTGACCCGAGCTGAATGTCGACGAATACGTCGTGATATCGCTGTTGCCCGGAGAGCGTTTCAGCGTATCGTAGACCATCCTGTCGCCGAAAAAGCGCTGGAAGTAATACATGTAATAGAACGCGGGTCGTGGGTTCCAAAGGGGAGCACCCGGCTCGTCGCCATCGTTGAACATCCCCATATCGTCGCCCCAGGGATTTGCTCCGTTCGCAAGGTCCCACCGGCTCGCCTCGCCAAACCCGCTCTTCAGAAATGAGCCCAGCGTCAGCGCGGCATGCATGCCGGCGATATAGGAAACGGCCTGTTTTGAACCGACGGCCTGGATGTTCCATTCGGTTAATGCAATGGGTTTCAGCGATACGCCCGCCCCCTGGATCTGTTGTTTCAGATAGCTCATCGCCGTAGGTGCTTCGGTCGTCCCGGTCACCATGATCTGGGGCACGGTCGAATTGGCATTGTAGGCCGTATAGTAGTCGTGATCGATGAAGAAATCGGCCGTACTTCCCGCATTGGCCAGCACGCCCTGGTTCCAGGTCTTGACCGTGTTGTTGTCATACGACTGGGGCGGCGACCCATAAAGGATGGCGCCGATGTAGATCGTAGCGCCGATCGATTGCGCCGCCGCGCGCATGCTATCCGCAAAGACGTTAAAGTGTTTCCCATACAGATCGCCCGTCACGGTGGCGGGCTGCCCGTCATGGTTCTTCGAGACGTCGATCTGGAAACCCGCTTCCCAAACGCCATAGGTCTCGTTGCCGATCTCCCAGAACCTGGTCCTGCCGTTGTCATACCGTACCCAATCGGCCGCAAGATGCGCCGCGGCGGCGACGGGATTGGCGCTGGTGCCGTACCGCGCATAACCATAGTTGACAGTAATGATGCCGGTGCTGTTCGTCTGGCTGAGGAGACTGTAATAGTTCGACAGCGACAGCGTCCAGCTGGCATT
>DASZYU010000348.1:0-17114 GCA_035545215.1 Puia sp. | reverse complement strand
AAATGGTTACACAGACGGGCAAAAAATTGTGCTTGTTCCATGGAAGATGATTATCTTTAAGGTTCAATCATCAGGGCCAGCACAGCCCGCAGCATTTGAATGAGGTCTCCTTCGGAACAGCTGGAGATGTTCAGCAGTTGCAGCAGGTTGCGCCAGGCACTAAAAAGCTTACCCCCTCTTTTTAAGAAACGGTTTTACGAGACGGTTACCCGCCGACTGCAGCACCAGGAAATAAGCGGCGGGGGCGAGGTTCCCCAATGGAATAGAAACGGTATTCAATCCCTTGAAAAGCGACACCTGCCGGGTGAGCAACTGCTGTCCGAGCGTGCCGGAGACCGAAAGCGTAGCGGTTTCGTTACTCGTGGAGACGACGGTCAGGGTCAGGTAGTTGGCAGCCGGATCAGGATACAGACGGATCGTGCTTTCATCGGGTCCGGGGATGCCCGGCACCTCCACTATACGCGAGTAAAGCCATTCCCCTGCGTCGTTCTGCCAGGTCAGCCGATAATCGAGGACCGTACTGCCGGTCATCCCGTCGTCGGTGTACCGATAGGTGATCGAATCCCCGGAGCCGGGGAGTGTCGCGATCGTTTCAAAATGCGAGAGATCCGACGACCGCTGAACGGAGAAGGATCGTATGCCGGGGGTTGTTGCCGCGAAGATCGTTGCCCAGGAGAGAAGGACGTTGCGGCCGCTGCGTGTTGCGTTGAAATACTCCAGCGAGGGGGAAGCCAGGGCGACACAAACCGGCCCCGATGACACGGGGAGCGTATAACCCGAGAGTGCCCGACCCACGGCCCCGGCAGTCGCTCCATTCGCCGATCCCTGACAAGAGGTCTTGGTATTGCCGGAACTGACAACCCCGTTGGCGCCTCCGTTGACGGTGGCCGAAACGGCACCGGGGAAGGCCGCACCTGCCGTCCAGATCGCTCCGCCCCCTCCGCCGCCGCCCGGGCCCGTACAGTCATTCACCCTGTTGCTGGAATTCGAGCCGTTAGCGCCGCTGGCGTCGGCACTGATCGTTCCGCTGATCGCGGATGCGTTCAGGACAATCGACCCGCCTGCTCCGCCTCCGCCGCCGCCATCGCCTTCGGCCTGGTAGGGATCGGTGCAGATCGGATTCGTGGGCCTCGCTCCGGTGGCCACCAGCCGGCCGCCTCCGCCAATGATCGTGGGAGCCGACAGAAAGATGATCCCGCCTCCATTGCCTCCGGGTTCGCCGTAGCCGTTGTTCTCTTCGCCGCTGCCTCCGCCTCCTCCCAAAAATATCCGGTTGGCCGACGTCGAGTAGCCATAAGTCGCGACGCTGGCGCCTCCGAGACCCGGATAAGCGGCGTGACAATCGAATGTAGCTTCCCCGGACCGCTGACCGCCTGCGCCCCCGGCGCCATAATTTGCACCTCCGCCTCCACCCGAGTTGGCATTGTTCCCGCCGCCACCGCCGCTGGCGAGTTTGCCGCGACCGAATTCCTGACCCGGGATGTACGCGGCGACACCCTCGCCCTTTCTACCCCCGGTTTGATAGCCGGTGGTCACATAGGGAAGATAATAAGCCGTGACCGGTACGGCCCAGCTGCAGTTATAGGGGGGAATCGCCCAGTTGATCAGTGTTCCTCCTTCGAAGCCCTGACCGGCGACATTGATGTCAGCATTCAGATTGATAACGCTCGAGGCCTCCAGCGCGACGATCCCGCCTTTCCCGGTCAGCGAATCCCAGGGTTGGCTGGTGATGGTTCCGTTCACGGTCAGGGAGGATCCGGAAGGGACGGTGACCAATTGAACCATTCCCGCCGGGTCGTAAGTGTTCACCATGGCATACATTAACCAGACGCTGTTCCCGCTGATGGTGCAGATCGTATTGAACTCGTATGCTCCCGCTTTATTGGCCGCGGAGATATCGCCATAGGTGGATGCATTTGAGGTATTGATGGCGGCGCCTTTTGCCTGGTAGAGAAGGACGCGCTGGCCTACGGACAGACCGGATGCATTGTCGACCGTCACCGTATTGGTAGCGCTATTGATCGCCGTAACGGAGTAATAGGAATTCACCGTGCCCGAGAGAAGGGTTTGGCTGGCGGCGATGCCACAATGAAATGCGGTAAACGCCATGAACACCACGAAACGGGCGCCGTTCTTCATACCTATTGGATATGCAACAAGATACAAAAAATCTCTTGCAAACGAAATACCGGCAATGCTGGATCAGGACGTTATTTTTTGTTGATTATCAACTAGTTGTTCCGGTAGATTGTGTCGAACGCCGAGGGTCGTTTTCGGGAATAAATCGGTAAATTCGGGAATGCGAGCGATTCTTTCCGCGTTCAAAAGGATTTGCCTGGTACCGGTAATGGTGACGGGGGTCGTGGCGCTGCACGCGCAGACCACGATACTGGAGAACTCGACCTATGATCCCAATCACCCGTCTGCTGTCCTGCCGACTTTTTTCGCGCATGATTCCGCGAAAGGCAGTCCCTATCTGGCGAAGGGTTGGATGCGCGGCGTGTTGGAACTATCCGATCACCGTCGTGTTCCGCACCGGGATCAGGCGATCTTTTTCAACTATGACAAGATGAACGAGCGGCTCTTTGCCACCGATGGCATCGGTAAACAGTGGACATATCCAATGGATTCGGTCTGCAGCTTTACCCTTGCCGACACCACTGCCATTTACAATTTTGAAAAGGTTCCCCTCATCAGTGGGCATCACTTCCTCGAAGTGCTGGTCCGGTCACCGCGCGGATACGGGTTATTCAGACGGGTCATTACGAAGATCGCTGCAGCGGACTATCGCGACCTGGGCTATTTGGCAACAGGACGAAGATTCGATACCTACGTAGATTCTTACCAATATTATCTTCTTTATCCCGGCGGCAGTAGCTTTCGGAAATTGAATCTGAAAGTGCGCGACGTCAAAAAGGCGTTGCGTTCCGAATCGGCGCGCGTCAATCCATTTTTCGGCCCTACGGGAGGTGACGTCGATCCGAAGGCGTTGGTGTTGCTCGTCCGGTATTTGAATGAAGAGGATGGGTACTGACCGGCCCTTCCGGCTGTTGACGTAGTTGCACAGTGTGGCGGGGAATGGGGAACCAGGAAGGCCAATGGTCCCTGCCCGCTGGTGATCAATCTATTATCCCCCTCGATTTGATGCAAATGGAGCCCATTTTCGATACCGGATGTATACCTTCTCCATCATGGACCGGCTTTCGGCCGGGGGTGGAATGACAATTGCACACGGCTATTAAATGCCCTTCCCGTTAAGCTGTAGTCCAAATCTATCTGTTTGCGGTATGCACCAAAAACTATTTGTTACGGCCCTATTCGTCCTGTCGGCGATATTCACCCTCGGCCAGCCCCACCAGCCCCCTCCGGCGCCGGCCCTCTTCTTTTCTACCACGACGATCCCCGCGGGATCATACGGATCGAATTATAAGACGGTAACGCTGCGCGTCATCGGCGGTAAAGAGCCGTATTCGTTTGCCGTGTCGTCGGGCGATTTGCCTTCGGGTATATCGCTGTCTGGCGACGGTCAGCTGTCGGGGACGCCGCGTGCCGCGGGCAGCTACTCGTTTACCGTTTCCGTGCAGGACCATTCCAGGAATAACCTGTCCGGTTCGCAGGACTACACGCTGACCATCGACCCGGCGCCGCTGACAGTCGTGGTCAACAATGCCACGATGACCTACGGAAGCCCGGTGCCCTCTTTTACGGTGTCGTATCGTGGCTTTGTCAACGGCGACGATGCGTCGGTTTTGTCGAGCGCTCCCGCTGTCACCACGCCAGCCAGTTCGTCGTCTGCGGCCGGAACTTATCCTGTTACCGCATCCGGCGCGGCGTCGTCCAACTACCGCGTCTCCTACACACCCGGGGTGCTCACGGTCAATCCGGCCTCCCTGCAGGTAACGGCCAGTGCCGAGTCGAAAGCATTCGGCGAATCGGACCCGCCGCTTGCGTATACCGTGGGCGGTCTGGTCAATGGAGACGGGGCGGGGATCGTCACGGGCAAATTAAGCAGGAGTCCCGGCGAGAATGTGGGCAGCTACCCTATATCGAGGGGCAGCATAACCGCGGGCGGCAATTATTCGATCAGTTATACGGGAAACAATTTGACGATCACCAGGTCTTCGCAGCACATCAGCTGGACGCAGGACCTGCTCGTGGGATGCAATAGCAATACGAAAATAACGCTGAATGCGACGGCCAGCAGCGGTCTGCCGGTAACCTATTCGGTGTCGGATCCATCGGTTGCCACCGTGTCAGGCAATGTGCTTAACCTGCTGCGCCCGGGAAAGGCCATTGTTACCGCCAGCCAGGCTGGGAACGCGAATGTCGGCCCTGCACAGACGGTTAACGATACGTTGAGCTACGAGCCTGTGTCTTTGATCAGCCAGCACTGGAGCGATGCGCTTTTTTTTGACAACAGCAGCGGCGACTACGTCGCGTGGCAATGGTATAAGGACGGACAGGCTGTTCCGGGGGCGACGGACCCGTTTTACAGCGATACGCCTACGCTGTATGGACAATACTATGTGATCGCTACGAACAAGAATGGGCAGAAAATGCAGACCTGTACCCTGACGATCACGCGCAGCGCCAATTTAGCGGGGGGAGTAAAGGTCCGCCCGAATCCTGCTTCTGCCGGTTCGGTTGTCACGGTGACCTGCAACTATCCGAGCGCTGCTTTACAGGGTGCTGTATTGGAGTTGATGGACATCAACGGCAGGGTATTGCAACATTCGGCGGCCGTTCAGTCTTCGGTGCAAATGACCATGCCTTCGCAAAGCGGCATTTACATTATCAATCTGTTGCTGGCGGGCGGGCAAAGGGTCAGTACCAATGTGCTGGTGAATTAGTAAATGAACACGAAATTGACCGGGGTTAAAACATACATGGCAATAGCGGGATTGACCGTTTGTCTTGCCGTCGTGGCGACGCCGGGTCTTGGACAGGGGTTCGGTATCGAATTCGATGGCGGACTACAGGGCATGCAATACCGGTTGAACGGTCGACAGATGATGCCGCTGCCGGGCGGTTCGGCCGGCGTGACTTACGGTTTCCGGCTGGGCAGCCGGATAAATTTGCGCACGGGTCTACTGGGGGGCGTGTATCGTACGCAAGCTACGTTGAAGGATGGCACCAGCTATACTTACGGCCAGGTCGACGATGCGGGTTCGGCCTTCGCTTACAATGTGCAGGTGACGGGCTACCGGGAGACGCAGCAATTTCTGGCCGCATGCGTTCCGCTCATCCTCGAGTACCATACCGGGGGGCAGGGTATACAATGGTACATCGCCGGTGGAGGAAAGGCCGTCATGCCTTTCAACGGCAGTGTCCGGGTGTCTGCCCGGCAGTTGAGCCTGACGGGATATTATCCAGATTATAACGTGGACGTTTCCAATCTGCCGCGGCATGGCTTCGGTACGGTCAATGGATGGAACAGTCAAACCGCTGCGCGGTTGAAACCTTCAGCCGTGTTGACCGCTGCAACGGGCCTCGGCTTCCGGTTATCGCGCGGGGTCGTGCTGTATGCCGGCGTTTATATCGACTATGGGCTCACCGATCTCAGGGAAAAAAGCGACAGCCTTCCGCTGGTAACGTACAGTCCTGGCGGCATCGATCGGGTGCGCGCCAATAGCGTAATGAACATGCAGAATGCGGGGCCGCTGAAACTGTTTTCCGCCGGTCTGCAGGTAAGGCTGGGTTTTGGCGGAGGGCAGGCGAAAGCCGCGGCATCGGCGAAATCCCGGAAAAAAGCCGCGGAGGCGAAGGCGGCAGCGCAGACTCAGGCAGCGGGCGGATACCAGCCGGCAGCCCTTGTCCCCACGCCATCCGAGAAGAAGGATCGGGCTCCCGGCGCGAAAGACAGCGCGCGCGAGGAGCGCGTTCATCAGGAGTCCGTGACGCCGCTACCGGGAAAGACCGAGCCGCTCGTCGCCACGTCCGCGGACATCAACGACAGTGAAGCGGCCATCATCGAGCGGCCCGTCGTTTTTGGCACGATCGGCGAGACGGTCATACCGGAGATGCAGCGACCGCATCTGGATTCCGTGGTGAGCCTGCTGAAAGATTACCCGCAGCTGCGGGTATCGATCGAAGGACATTTTTGCGATAGCGTTGCGGAGAACGAAAACAGGCACGTGGCGGAAGCGCGCGCGAAAGCCGTGGCGCGTTACTTCGAAAGCAAAGGTATCAGCCGCAGCCGGATGCAACTCGGTTTTGCGCGCGTCAGTGATCCGGTGCTCTCTTACGATCCCGCGGCGAATTACCGCAACAGGCGGGTCGCGATCACGCTGCAATAAATTACACAATACCCCTGGAGAAAAATTACGCGGCTGCCGCCAGGCGATCACGCATGACGAACAGGGTCGCCGGTTAGCCAAGCACTTCGTCCACCTCGATATATGAATTCATAAAGAGTACCAAATGCAAGGTTCGGATCGCCGCCTGTCCGCATTTGTTACTCATTTCTATTAAACCTATCCTTCCGAAACGCCCTTTTGGATTGGAAGCCTGGATCTTTGAGGAGATGACCCGTCCAAAAGGAAAAAATAAGTCCGCAAGTTGCTGCTGCGTGGTCATCATACTCAGATTGCCAACACGTATTTGCATAACAGAAAATTTTAGTATGGCATCTATACGTAGGAGCTGATGATGCGGCTGAAAAGCAGATCGAACTTATTAGGAAGCCATGTGAAAGGATGAATGTAAGTTAGCGAAAAAAAATCAGGTAACCCAGAAATTTACCCGGCCGGAGTAAAAAAGCCGTTTTACAGATTTATCTGGTGATTCCGAAATAAATGTCTATCTTCACCGTGCTATCTTTGAGCTTCGCATCCAGTAACGGCAATTATCCTGCTCCGCACTATATTCGTTATTACTTTTTGCTTTCCTCAGATCGAATGTCGTTTTTAAATGCCGTGTGGCATCTATTTCCATACGCCGGTGTCAGGTATAGGACTTTTTTAGTCTGTCGGCTCCAGGTGTAAAGAATGTTCGTTTAAACTAGAAAATTATGGCAAAATTAAAATCGGAACGTGGGGAGATCAACGTGCGGCAAAACACTGAACCCGCATATGCGGTGAAAGTCGGAAAGATCGAATATTTTGAAAAATTCAGGGGTATAGGGCGGATCCTTCAAAGTGACGTGACGACGATTCCGTTCCTAAGCTGGCGGACCACTTATCCCGTTAAGGAGGGAGACGTCGTGAACTACCGGCTTGAAATGGGGCCATTGGGCTTGCACGCCGTGGACATTGCAAAAATGCCATGACAGGCTGATTGTTCCAGCGGTTTAAATCTGTAAATTGTTTTTATGAATATGTATGTATCAAACCTCGGTTTTGGGGTTACGAATGAAGAATTGAAGTCCATGTTTACCAAATACGGCGAAGTAACCTCTGCAAGAGTGATCACGGACAGGGAAACCGGAAGGTCGAGAGGATTTGCGTTCGTGGAAATGGCCGACACGTCAGCCGAAAATGCGATGAGGGAGCTAGACGGAACGCATTCAGACGGTAGGACGATATCCGTCACGAAAGCCAAACCAAAATCGGAAGGCGGCTCGTCCCAGCGCGACCGGGGCAATCGCTGGTAGGCAAAAATAATGCAACAGGACCCTGTAAAAAGCCTCTGAACGAAGTTCCGGAGGCTTTTGAATTTGCGTTATGCCCGGGATGTTTTGTATTCTTCGTTCCGTTTGAATGCATCAAAGGCCGCGCGTGTTTCCGCAAGAATATCGTCCGGCAGCCCGTTCACCTTAAGCTACTCCCATGAGAGGGATTCCGGAACAAACTGCGTGAGACTTTGGTGGTGGTTTCTAAGGTGATCGTGCTGTTCTGATGGCCAGCGCGCCTGCCCTTTTTTGAAGAAATCGATGAATTTTTCTTCAACCTCCTGAAAGTTCTTTTTTAACAGCTCAATCCCGGTAAATTTGTTTGTCATATCAATCAATATATTTAAAGATAGGTAAAGCAAATGAAATACCGCAACATGTCAGGAGATCGTGGCTGCCGGGGTTTGAATAGAAAAAACCCCCCGGCATCGCTGAGGGGTCATGTCGATTAAACAGGGAATTTTCGAAACGGTTGATCGCTGGTCGCGTTTGGCGTCCGTTAACTGCAGCGATTCATCGGAGCGGTAATGCCAGGCCAGTTACGCGAACGGATCGATTGGTTCATTTCGCGACGAGTGCGGTGCGCAGATACTCATCGAGATTTTTCATTGCTTCGGCCATACCTTCCTTGAAGCCATTGGTTGCCATCATTTCGACGGTGGCCAGGCTATCGAATAATTTTTCAATGCGAACGGTGGTCTTGCCCGTTCCCGGTTCGAAGGAATTCGTCGTTATAGAAGAGCCGTTATTAAGCGGGTTAAAGTTTTCATCGACAAAGGAATTCCTGGTGGTAAAGCTGGATTTGGGATTGATGTTCGTATATTCTTGCAGAGACCAGCGGGTAATTTTCTCTGGCGGGAGCATAGCCGTCAGGCAGCGCCCGCCTTCCCGGAAATCCATCTCTTTTATGTAGGCTCTTAACGGTTTGGGAGCGGTCCATTGCACTACGATCTCGGGTTTTGTGAAGGCGTCCCAGACGAGATCGCGATCGGCTGCAAACTCGCGCGTAATGTAAATGGCTTTCTTTTCTTTGTCTACGTGGAAATCAAACAGCGGGCTCATTGTTCTTGATTTTTTATGTTTAACAATAATTGATCGAGTTGCAGGAACCTTTGTTCCGTGATCTTCCGGAACTGGTCCAGCCAGGTATCGATCTCTTTCATTTTATCGAGTTTTAGTTCGTAAAAGATCTCCCTGCCTTCCTGCCGTTGCGCCAGGAGGTCGCATTCGGAAAGGACGCGTAAGTGTTTGGATATGGACTGGCGGGTGATGTCGAAGTGCTGGGCGATGGCGTTCGGCGTCATTGCCTGTACGGCGATCAGGACGAGGATCGCCCGCCGGGTGGGGTCTGCAATGGCCTGGAAAATATCTCTTCGCATAAATTCAAATAAGAAGCCGTTCGGTTGCAAATATACGTGCAGCCAATCGGTTTCGCAAAATTTATTTTTCAAAATGATGAAACCGGTGTGTCCGATCGGGATCGGGCCAAGCCCCAAGTCTAACTGTAAGGCGTTGATTGTAATTAATATGCGAAAAGGAAGCTGTTCAGCGAAGCGGTCGAACTTTATGAAAAAACCCCCGACTATTGTCGGGGGTCGAGGGCACCTGCGGTAATTTTTTTATTAAGCGACGTTCGCTTCGACCGACTCTTCGAGTTCGGCCTCGGCATATTTCACGGTTTTGACGATACGGGCGGCTACCTTATAAGGATCGGCGGCACTGTTGGGCCTGCGGTCTTCGAGCCAGCCCTTCCAACCTCTTTCCACCGTCCCGATCGGAATACGGATCGACGCACCACGATCGGATACACCGAATTTGAATTCATCGATAGCTGCCGTCTCGTGTTTTCCGGTTAAGCGAAGATGGTTATCGGGGCCATATACTTCGATATGTTCCTGGATGACCGGGCGGAAAGCCTCGCAAATCTTCACATAGACCTCGCTGCTGCCGCAAGTTCTGAGCAGGGTATTGGAGAAGTTGGCGTGCATGCCGCTGCCGTTCCAGTCGAGGTTTCCGAGCGGTTTGCAGTGCCAATTGATGGCGATGCCGTATTTTTCGCCGATCCTTTCCAACAGGTACCGGGCGATCCACACCTGGTCACCTGCTTCTCTGGCTCCTTTGGCAAAGACCTGGAACTCCCATTGCCCGGTGGCCACTTCGGCGTTGATGCCTTCGATATTCAGACCGGCATCCAAACACGCGTCGAGGTGTTCTTCCACCATGGCCCGGCCATATGCGTTGCGGGCGCCTACAGAACAGTAGTAGGGTCCTTGCGGTCTGGGGAATCCACCCTCGGGAAAGCCAACCGGCTTTTCTGTTTCTGGATTCCAGAGGAAATATTCCTGCTCGAAACCAAACCAAAAATCGTTGTCGTCGTCTTCGATCAGCGCACGCCCGTTGCTCGGATGGGGAGCGCCGTTGGGACTCAGGACTTCGCACATGACCAGGTAGCCATCCCGCCGCTGGGGATCTTTCGCGAGAAACACGGGTTTTAACAAACAATCGGATGAACCCCCGGGCGCCTGTTCGGTGGAAGAACCATCGAAACACCAAATGGGGCAGTCTTCCAGTTTGCCGGAGAATTTCCGTTCGATCTTGGTCTTGCTGCGCAGGCTCTGGATGGGTTGATAACCGTCGAGCCAGATGTACTCTAATTTCGCGACTGACATTTTGAAAGTAGTTTAATATGTAGTGAATCTTTTAAGCGGGCTACCGTCCGTTTCACCGCCGATCTACAGACGAATACCCAATTGAAACGCTGAAGCGAGGTAAAGGTAGGAAAGTCGACCGATAAATCAAATTTATATTTTAAGTAATGTGTGTTAAAGTCGGATAAAATGTGAATAAATCGATATTGTGGAGGCGTTTCCGTCCGAATTCAGGTGATATTGGCAATTTTTGATCAAATCTAACCGGATTATCTAATATAATTAAAAAGTAACATCTGTAGTTCGATGGCTCGTATTGGAGAACCAGGTTTGACAGCCAGTGGCCACAGGGCTTTTTTTTCACCACCGGAGGACGCCTCTTTCGCCTTCGGCGCCCGGGCAAATTAACCCGTCCAAAGGTTTGTGATAAATGCCAAACCCTAAAAAAGGCCTGATCTTGGAGACTTGCAATCTTTCCCGAGAGACAGGTGCGCAGGTTTTCGTAGCCATCATTTAATGATCTCCGAAAAATAGTATCAGAAATGCAAATAATATAGGAATAGCGCCGGAAACGTAACGGTTAGCTTTGGGCATCATAGTATAGTATGGAAACTAAATACAAGGGATCGCCCATTTTGGTCACCGCGCATGGAAAACTGGCAAGCAGCGTCACTGTTTGTTTGTTACTGGCGGGGCACCCGGTTACGTTGATGACGGAGGATAAGGAGGAAGCGATCGATAGCATAAACAGCCACTTCGCCCACCTGTCGGAACTCAATGGAAAAAGCCTTAGCCCGGATATGCTCGAAATTGAAGGGCTTCTGGATCGTCAGGCCGCGGGTCATAAAATAGGAATAGCGATCACAGATGAAGACGAAGCTGTAAAAAGAACTGCGATCCGACAGCTGGAAAGGCTTCTTTTTCCGGGCTCGATCATTGCCATCAATACCGAAAGCATTCCTCTCAGTTTGTTGCAGGAGGGCTGTGAATGCCCCGAGCGGCTGATCGGGCTCAATTGGGCGGAGCCCGCGCACACTACTTTCTTTCTCGAGATCATCACCAATGCAGGAACCAGGAAAAAGCTCGCCGATAGCCTGTACGAGCTTGCCAGAGACCATTGGAACAAGGACCCGTATTTTGTTTCCGGCGAGGTCGGCATCCGGGCGAAAATGCTAAGCGGAATGATCAGGGAGGCTTTTTATCTGGTTCAAAACGGCTATGCTACGATCGAAGACATCGACAGGGCTTGCCGGAACGATGCGGGATACTATCTTCCCTTTGCGGGAAATTTCAGGTATATGGATCTGATGGGGACCTATGCCTATGGTTTGGTCATGAAAGATCTGAACCGGGAACTATCCAAAGAGGCCCGGGTTCCCCGGTTCTTCGAAGAGATCATCGAACAAGGCGGGCTCGGAATGCAGAACAACAGAGGCTTCTACCCGTATGAACCCGGCGAGGCGGAACGATGGAATGAGCTGTTCAGCCTGTTCAGTTACCAGATCCGGCAAATCATCGAGAAGAATCCATTCAACCGGCTAAACAAACCGACTGGTAATTACCAGGTCTGACAGGACAACGTATGAACCGACCATTGATCGTCGACGGCCACCTCGATCTCGCAATGAACGCGATCGAATGGAACAGGGATCTTAGCCGACCGCTCGGCGAGATCCGGCAACGGGAAATGAATATGAAGGACAAGCCCGACCGGGGTAAAGGCACCGTCTGTTTACCCGAGCTCCGGAAGGGCAGGGTAGGGCTCGTCGTCGCTACGCAACTGGCGCGTTATATGCCGGCTGGCAGCGGTTTTGCCGGCTGGAATTCTCCGCAACAGGCCTGGGCTATGACGCAGGCGCAATTGTCCTGGTACCGCGAGATGGAAAAGATGGGCGAGATGGTTCCGATCACCGATATCGAACAACTGGATCGCCACCTGGCGTTATGGGACAACAGCGCCATAGAAGACGAACAAAAACCCATTGGTTATATCCTTAGCCTGGAGGGGGCGGACTCGCTCGTCGATATCGCTTATCTCCACACGGCGCACGCATACGGTTTACGAGCCATCGGTCTGAGTCATTTCGGTCCGGGCCGGTACGCACCCGGTACGAAGATGGAAGGACCTTTGACGGACGCGGGCATCCGGCTGCTGAAAGAAATGGAACCGTTGAACCTGATCCTGGACCTGACCCATCTGACGGACCAGGGTTTTTTTCAGGCGATCGATCTTTATCATGGACCGGTTTGGGCAAGCCATCATAACGTAAGAAAGATCGTCCCCAACCAACGGCAATTGGCGGACGAACAAATCAAACTGCTCATCCAACGGGGCGCTGTCATCGGCGGCATGCTCGATTGCTGGGCGATGGATCAGCGGTTCATCGACACGGTCTCCGATCCCTGGCAATTGGATATCCGGCTGGAAAACCTCGTAGACCACTGGGATCATATCTGCCAGATTGCGGGCAACAGCCAACATATAGCTTTTGGGACTGATCTCGACGGCATTTTCGGAACGGAACAGTCGCCCTGGGATTTGAATAGCATTGCCGATCTTCAAAAATACCAGGGGATCCTGACAAAAAGGGGTTATACAAAAGAGGACATCGAAAACATTTTCTACAAGAACTGGATCGGCTTCCTGCGAAAAACGTGGAGTGAAGGATAATATCAGAATTGCAACGAATAGTATAATCCCGGCAAACCAAGTTGAATTAATTTCGAAAAATTAAAGGCATCTGACCGTCAATTCGAGCGAGATGAAAATAAATGTAGCAATTGTTTTGTGTTTGCTTCCGTTCATTGCCATTGCCCAAAGCGAACGACTGCCGGTCTATAAGAACCCGTCAGCGCCGGTGGAAAGCAGGGTACGAGATCTTCTTCGCCGAATGACGCTGCGCGAAAAGATCGCTCAGATGCAGGACCTTTCCCTTAGCGATATCTATTCCGGGGATTCGCTCGATGAAGAAAAATTGAAAAGATTCCTCGGGGGAATGAGCAGGGGTTGTATGGAAGGGATGGGTCTGACGGCCGAAAAATATGCCGGGGACGTCAACCGGGTGCAAAAATACCTTGTGGAGAAAACGCGTCTGGGTATCCCGATGCTGGCAACATCCGAGGCGCTGCACGGATGTGTGCACGGAGGTGCGACCGTATACCCGCAGGCGATTGCGCTTGGCAGTACATTCAATCCCTCGCTGATCCATGAGATGACCGGCACCATCAGCAAGGAATTGAAAGCGCAGGGCATCGACCAGGTCCTTTCGCCCGACCTGGACCTTGCGCGCGAACTAAGATGGGGCAGGGTAGAAGAGACATACGGCGAGGATCCTTATCTCGTCGGGCGGATGGGGGTCGCTTACGTAAAAGGGTTCCGCGAGAACAATATCATTTGTACGCTGAAACATTTTGCAGCCCATGGAACCCCCAGGGCGGGATTGAATCTTGCCTCCGTCGCTGGAGGTGAACGGGAACTTCGCTCGATCTATCTGCCGCCGTTCGAGGCGGTGATCAAAGAGGCCCATCCCCTGAGCGTCATGAACGCGTACAGTTCCTACGACGGTATTCCCATGGCGGCATCGCATCATGTGCTGACCGATATCCTGCGGCACGAATTCGGGTTTAAAGGCTATGTCTATTCCGACTGGGGCGCGGTCGAAATGCTTTACAGTTTCCAGCATACTGCAAAGGATGCCGCGGACGCGGCGCTCCAGGCGGTCAAAGCGGGGCTCGATATGGAGATCTGGAGCGATTGTTTCGAAAAGCTGGACAGCCTGGTCGGCAGCGGAGCGCTGCCCGTTCGGTACATCGATTCGGCTGTCTCGCGTATCCTGCGGGCGAAGTTCGCTATCGGATTATTCGAGCATCCCTATGGCGATTGGGCCGGTGGGAAGGCCATGCATACACCCGCATCCGTACAACTAGCCCTGAATATCGCGCGGGAGTCGATCGTCTTATTAAAGAATGAAGGCCGGCTCCTGCCCTTCAGGGATAACATCAGGACACTGGCCGTGATCGGCCCGAATGCTGACAAGGTACAGTTCGGCGACTACTCGTGGACGAACGACAACAAATATGGCGTAACGCCGCTGCAGGGCATGCGCAACCTGGCGGGCGACAGGGTTCGCTTCAACTATGCGAAGGGATGCGACACCTATTCGCAAAACAAGGACGGGTTTGCCGAAGCAGTCGCGGCCGCCTCGAAGAGCGACGCCGTGGTCGTCTTTGTCGGATCGTCGAGCGCATCGCCCGGGTATCCTCATCCCAATGCCACCAGCGGGGAAGGTTATGATTTGACCGATCTCGATTTGCCCGGCGTACAGGAACAATTGATCAAAGCGGTCGCGGCCACCGGGAAGCCCGTTGTTGTCGTTTTGGTTACCGGGAAGCCGTTTGCCATTCCCTGGGTAAAAAAGAACGTGCCGGCGATCCTGACGCAGTTCTACCCCGGCGAACAGGGCGGCAATGCCATTGCGGAAGTCCTTTTCGGCAAGACGAACCCATCCGGGAAACTGGATGTCTCGTTTCCCCAAAGCACGGGTCATCTGCCGGTATTCTACAATCACTATCCAAGCGACGAAGGATACTATAAAAAACGGGGATCGATCGATTCCCCGGGCAAGGATTATGTCTTTTCGAGCCCCGACCCGCTATGGGCATTCGGCACGGGACTGAGCTATACGACCTTCGAGTACCAATCGATGAACCTTTCGAAAGCTACCTACACCGCGGGTGAAACCTGTCATCTGGCAGTAACCGTAAGGAACAGCGGTGGGGTGGACGGGAAGGAAGTGGTGCAGTTGTATGTAACGGATAAGGTGAGCTCGGTGGCGACACCGGTCCGGCAGCTGCGGCGGTTTGAAAAAGTGTTCATCAAAGCGGGTGAATCGGCCACCGTTCGCTTTGACCTGCCGATAGCCGAACTCGCCTTGTACAATGCCGATATGAAAAAAGTGGTCGAGCCCGGAGAATTCGAATTGCAGGTAGGGACGGCTTCGGATCAGATCAAATTGACCAAAACGATTGTGGTAAAATAAATAGATGCGCCTCATGTTAAAAATTCGATTTGCTTGTTTGTCTTTTCTTCTTTTCGCCGCTTGCATTTGCTTCGGCCAACAAAACAGTGGCGGGTTGCCGGCCGCGCAAAAGGGGAGGCGTGTTTTCGATCCCGAGGCCTTTCAGATCCTGCAGGATTTTCATCACAACAAGATCGTCCATCAGCAAAAAGGCTTAACGGGTATGGCGGAATGCCATTTCACCGTGGCCAACTGCGCCGATCCGCAGGACTATGCCCTTTGCGAGAAACTTGGACTCGCGGTGGTCGTATCCCAGGCGCCGCACCTGGAAGGGAAGGACTGGATCAAAATGTCCGATGAAGCCATCGATCAATATGTGAGGGACCTGGTCAGGAAAGGAGGCAAAAGCAGGTCCATCATCGGCTATCATATCTGCGACGAGCCCTCGTCGACCGCTTTCCCCGCGCTGGCGAAGGCCGTTGCCGCCGTAAAAAAATATGCTCCCGGTAAGTTTGCCTTCATCAATCTCTATCCCAACTATGCCACGCTCTGGACGATGGACCAGGTGAAGTCGCAGCTCGGAACGAAAACTTATACAGAATACCTCGAAAAATTCGTCAACGAGGTCAAGCCGCAATTGATCAGCTATGACAATTACATGGTCCAGTTCTCGATGGACCTGGCAAAGACCGATCAGGCCGCAAAATATTATACGAACCTGGTGGAGGTGCGCCGGATTGCCGAAAAGTATCGTCTCCCGTTCTACAACATCGTTTCTTCGAACCAGATCAGACCGCACACCACCATTCCCTCACCCGCCAACCTGGCCTTCCAGGCATACACGACCCTTGCCGCCGGTGCAAGGGGAGTCAAATGGTATACCTATCACTACGGCGGGTATGGGTATGCGCCGCTGGATAAGAATGAAGACAGGACCCTCACCTGGCGCTATCTCGAAGAGGTGAACAGGGAGATCGGCATCCTCGGCCCGCTGCTGAGCCAAATGACTTCGACCGGGGTATACTTCACTTCGCCGGCGCCCGACCCGTCACTCCCCGTGTTGCCGGGCAATTGGACGGAAAAAGCGACCAGCGATGCCCCATTGATGGTGGGCGAGTTCAAAAGCGCGGATGGGACCAATTACCTGATGGTGGTCAACCTGAGTCTTGAAAAGTCCGCGCGGTTCGACATCCAGACAAAGATCCCCAATGAAGAATTGTATATCGTGACGGTAGGCGAAGAGAGCCATCCGCTGGAAAGGGTCAGTCGTAAGAACGGTGTCTGGCTGACGGCGGGGCAAGGCGTCCTGCTGAAATGCGGAGGCCGGCCTTCGGAAGACCTGCCCGACGAAAAAGTAAAGTATTAAAAAATCAACCCAAATAACGCTGCTACATGAAAAGACGATTGCTCACGCTATGCTTGTTCCTGTTCCTCACAACAGTCCAGGCCCTGGCACAAAAGACGGTTACAGGCAAGGTCGCGGATGACGAGACGCATCCGCTGGCAGGCGCCTCGGTCCAGGTCAAAGGCACGAATGCCGGCGTCACCACGGACAATGACGGGAATTATTCGATAAAAGTCAACAAAGGTCAGACCCTGGTCGTCAGTTTTAAAGGTACTGTCACCGAGGAGCGGGTCGTGGGGAATGCCTCGCGGCTCAATTTTTTCCTAAAAAAGGCTACCACTGCATTGGACCAGGTCGTGGTCGTTGGATACGGCAGCCAGAGGAAGGCCGACCTGACCGGCGCCGTCGGTACCATCGATGTGCAGAAGACGATCGGATCGCGCCCGGTACCCGACCTGGCCCGCGGTCTCCAGGGGTCGTCGCCCGGTCTTTTG